>URLI01000001.1 GCA_900548585.1 uncultured Prevotella sp.
ATATACAGAAAGAGGGTGCGCCATAAATGACCATAGTCAATTATGACACACCCTCTTTGGTTTATAACTGATGCCTTACCTGACGATGTCAAGGAAGTAACTGTGCAGCGAGGGGTCGTCATCGAGTTCCGGGTGGAACGCCGTGACGAGCTGGCTGCCCTGCCGTGCGGCGACAATCTTTCCGCCAACCTCTGCGAGTATGCTCACCCCGCTGCCCGCTTCCTCGATGTATGGCGCGCGGATGAAGGTCATTGGTATCTCGCCTTCTATCCCCCTGAACGCCCCAGTCGTATGGAAACTGCCGAGTTGCCTGCCGTAGGCGTTGCGCCGCGCGAGGATGTCCATCGTGCCGATATGCTCGCGGTCGAGCAGTATCAGCCCGGCGCACGTCCCCATGACAGGCAGCCCGCGCTTTATGGCTTCGCGTATGGGTTCGATCATCTGCTGGCGCTTGAGCAGCAGCATCATCGTGGTGCTCTCTCCGCCCGGTATCACCAGCGCGTCCTTAGGCTGGTCCCAGTCGCTCAGTTTCCTCACCTCGAAGGTCTCGACGCCGAGCCTGCCGAGCATACGCTCGTGTTCTATGAAAGCACCCTGTAGTGCGAGGACTGCAATTCTCATACGCCGTTTACTTTCCCCTTTCGGCCATCAGCAGTTTTATCTCCTGCTCGTTGATGCCCACCATTGCCTCGCCGAGATCCTCGGAGAGTTCGGCAATCATCTTGGCATCGGTGTAGTTTGTCGTGGCCTGCACGATCGCGCGTGCGCGCTTCTCCGGGTTTCCGCTCTTGAATATGCCGCTGCCGACGAACACGCCTTCCGCCCCGAGCTGCATCATCAGCGCGGCGTCTGCCGGCGTTGCTATGCCACCTGCCGCGAAGTTCACCACCGGCAGCTTGCCGTTGTCGTGGACATAGCGCACCAGTTCGTATGGGGCGCGCAGTTCCTTTGCCTTCTCGTAGAGTTCATCCTCGCTCATGTTTGCAATCAGCCGCATCTCTGCCTGCATCATCCGCATGTGTGTCACGGCCTGGATTACGTCGCCCGTGCCCGGCTCTCCCTTGGTGCGTATCATCGTCGCGCCCTCGCTGATGCGGCGGAGTGCCTCGCCGAGGTTTTTCGCGCCGCACACGAACGGCACCTCGAACTTGTTCTTGTCGATGTGGTACACGTCGTCTGCCGGCGACAGCACCTCGCTCTCGTCGATGTAGTCTATCTCTATCGCCTGCAGCAACTGTGCCTCGACGAAGTGGCCGATGCGGCACTTTGCCATCACCGGTATGCTAACGGCCTGCTGTATGCCCTTTATCATCTTTGGGTCGCTCATGCGCGACACGCCGCCTGCCGCCCTGATGTCGGCAGGGATGCGCTCGAGCGCCATGACGGCACATGCCCCGGCAGCCTCTGCGATGCGTGCCTGCTCGGGTGTCGTAACGTCCATTATCACTCCGCCCTTGAGCATCTGTGCCAGCTGGCGGTTCAGTTGTTGTCTGTTCTCTTTCATTTTTATTTTTAGTTTTATAATTTATTATGTATTTAGAAGTTTGTGCAAAGGAACAAAAAAACGGGCAGTCTGCCAAATGGTGTTCCCTTATTGACAAAGACAACTCGCTTTTGTTCAACAAATCATGCTGCGCGGCGCGTCATCCGCGCCACGACAGGCGCCATGCGGTCATTCCTGCCTGCCCCGGTATTCGGTTGGTGTCTCTCCCGCCATCTTCTTGAAGAACTTGGTGAAGTGTGACTGCGAGGTGAAGCCGAACTGCCACGCTATCTCCTGTATGGTGCGGTGCGTGCCCTGCAGTGCTATCTTGACTTGCTTCAGCAGGTACTCGTCTATGAGCGACTTGGGTGATATTCCTGCCATGCGCTTGGTCACCTGGGCGAGGTATCGGCTGCTGACGTTCATCCTGTCGGCATAGTACTGCACGTCGCTGTGTCTCTCGTGATGCTCGGCAATCAGGTTGAGCAGCTCGTTGTATAGTTCAGCTCCGCGCCCCTCGATGTTCCCCGCCAGCGCCGCCTGCCTGTTGACGTATGCAGCGGCCTCGCCGACGGCAGCCTCCTTTGTCATTCCCTGCGCGAGATATGCCGCTATCGACGCGGAGAAGATGCTGCGCACGCCGTGCCTTTCCCAGTCGACGAGGCTCTGCACGTTGAGGTCGCGCACCACGATGTGGCATACCGGGAGCAGCGTGCCGGTTATTTCGGCAGACAGTTCCTCCGAATACAGCCGCTCGCCACGGGTGGTGGTGTCCACCGGGTCATACACTATCCACTGCGGGGAATACTTCCTCATCATCCGCACGACGGCCTTCACCTGCCCCTCGTTGCGCAGCATCCCGACCTTGACGACGGCAGGGCAGATGTCGTCCATTATCGCCTCTACCTGCTGCTCGAGCACGTTCGCTGGAAGGTCGAAGAACTCCTGTATGCCGAGCGTGTTCTGCATTGTCACCGTTGTGATGGCTGTGAGCGGCAGCCCTCCCAGCTGTGCGATTGTCTTTATGTCGCTCTGTATGCCGGCGCCGCCCGTCCCGTCGCTGCCGGTGATGGTCAGCACATGTCTGTCAACTTTCCTTTTGTCCATAAAACATGCTATTATTTGTGCAAAGGAAACAAAAAAAACGGGAATGACCAAATTGTATCCCCGTTTTTACACCTTGTCGCCAAAATCGCAATATGCCGTTTTATTCCGTGCGGCCGCTAATCCCAGTCGCGCGGGTAGGTGGCGACCACGGAGAGCGACTTGCCGTCATCGCCGCGCACCACGGAAAGCATGTAGTCTGGCTCGCCGTCTTTCGTCTCGTCAACGATGTACAGTTTTGCCCCAGGCATCTCCTCGTCGTCATCGCACTCTATGATGCTGCCCGTGCCGATTATCCGCTTCTGCAGCGCGGCGGCCTCCGCTATGTCGCCGACATCCGCCCCGAGCGTGATTGTCGACAATTCGCCGTCGTCGTCAAACTGCAAAACGAGGAGGTCATATTCTATGCCGCCTCGCTCAACGTTGATTATCAGCAGCGAATTGGTTTCCTCGTCAAGCGCTATGCTGTCACACTCCACTTCCACACCGGAGGCCTCCTCCATGGTCATCCCGAAGTTGAACCCCAGAATGTTCTGTGCGCTCATGGCCACACCCGTGGCGATGAATGCCATAAAAAACAGTATCCTCTTCATTTAACAGTGAATATGGCTGCAAATTTAAGCGAATTGTCATTTACAGCCAAAACTATCATAACATTTTTTCGGCGCCACACCGAATTATTTGCTTTTCCCGTGCGCCGGCGCCGCCTGGCATGGCGCCATGAAAGCGATAATGCCGCAGCGCGACCACTGTATGTCACACTGCGGCATTTTCTGTTCAGATTAATTGTCGTCTCAAGAATACCAGATTACAGAATTGGAATAATCCTTGTACATTTCGTCCTCATCGTCATTATAAACATTGTCGAGTTCGAAATCTTCCTGATTGTGGCATTTCGGCTTAATTTTCATGGCAAAACCTCCTTATAAAATTTTCATTCCGGCGACCACTTTCCGAACTTGGTTGAACATTCCCGACTCGGGTCATAGTCGGATAACAATTATCTCCTGATGCAAATATACAAAAAAATCCGCTAACCTGCAAGTCCCGGCACGTTTTTTAACCTAAAATAAACAACTCTCTTTCCGTTTTTTTTAATTGATTAACATTGTGTTTCGACAATATAAATCTTTTTTTTATTAACTTTGCACCTTGATTAAAAACCTTAACAACTGCAAATGAACTTCCTGAAGGCCTTGTTCGGAGGCAAGACAAGAACTCCCGAAGAGGAAAAGAATGATTCGGAAGCGCGCGATTTCGACGTGCTGAAATACGATGGAAAACAGGCGCTGAGGCAGGGCGAGGCTGACTATGCCGTGAAATGCCTGACACACGCGCTGAAGATAAAGGACGACCCGGAGACACGCGACTACCTCAGCCAGGCACTGGTTGCAAAGGGCGACCTGATCATGGCATACGAGCACCTGCGAAAACTGTCGGAAACCGAGCCTGACAACGTTAAGATTTACATGAGGATGGCCAACGTGGCTTATATGATGGAAGACTACAACGCGATGGCAGACTCATGCGAGAAGGCGATGCTTATAGACAAGGACATGCCGGAGCTGGTGTATCTATACGCACAGGCCTGCATAGGACAGGGCGACGCCACGAACGCGACGGCAATGCTGACAAAGGCAATCTGCCTGCGGAACGATTACGGGGACGCCTACCTGCTGCGCGGGGAGACGCTGCTCGGCGAGGGGAAGATTGACGAGGCCTCGGAGGACGCGGAGTGGCTTATGGAGCGGCATGCGGACATCGAGGAGGTGCTGATGCTGAAGGCAAGGATCGAAAGGGCGAGGGGAAACAACGAAAACGCCATCGAGGCATACGGCAAGGTGATTGACACCAACCCGTTCTCGGCGGAAGCATACAGGGAGCGCGCTGCCGTGAGACTTGCGATAGGCGACAAGGAAGGACATGACGAAGACATGCGGAAGGCAAACGAGATTTTGCCCACAGAGGACAAAGAGGACATCGGACAGAAAGTGGAACAGAAATACAAGGATATGAATCCATACGGCTTTTGAATGAAAAATCACACTCACACAATTTATAACAATGATTTCAAATTACCATTTTATTATTTATGATTAAGAGATCTCACTCTATTATTGCCGCGTTGCTCATATGCGTAGCGGCAATTGCAGGACCGGTGACACAGCAGCAGGCACGCCAGAAGGCTCTTCAGTTTATGAACAAGGACGGCAAGAGAACTGTCAGGGCTGTCAAGATGGCTGGCAACATGAGTAAAGGCGCGGCAAACGATGCCGCCGCGTTGCAGGACTATTATATATTCAACGCCGAGGAAAGCAACAGTTTCGTCATCATCGGCGGCGAAGACCGGCTGCCTGACGTGTTCGGCTACGGCGAGAACGGCTGCCTCGACACGGAGAGCATGCCGGATAACATGAAGACGGTGCTCGGCATGTACGCACGGCTGGTGAAGCACGTGGCAAGCATGCCGGAAGATTGCACGCCGAGGAACATACCACTTGCGGCACGACAGGCAAAGGGCGAAATAACAAAACTCTTGAAATCACAGTGGAGTCAAGAATACCCCTACAACTCACTATGCCCATACGACGGTTACAAACGCTCCGCAACCGGATGCGCGGCCACATCAATGGCACAGGTGATGTACTACCACAAATGGCCTGAAGCAGAGTGCGAGCCCATACCGGGATACTACTCCAGAGCGCTGGAAAAGAACTTGGATGGCCTTGATGGGACGACTTTCAAATGGAACAAGATGAAAGACACATACGGCTGGTATGACACTGACACGGAAAAATCCGTGGCAACGCTCATGCAATACTGCGGATACAGCATCGAGATGAGTTACTCATCGCAAGGCTCTGGCGCATTCTCATTCATGCAGCCGTATGCCCTGAAGAAATATTTTGGGTACGACAAGAGAACACGAACGCTCTACAGGGACAACTTCCCACTCGATGTGTGGAACAACATCATTTACAATGAACTCGCAGAGGGCCGCCCGGTGGTTTACAGCGGACTTACGCCAAAACAAGAAGGACACTCGTTCGTCATCGACGGCTACCGCAGCAGAGATGGCTTCTATCATGTCAACTGGGGATGGAACGGCACAAGTGACGGCTACTTCGACATCACGATACTCAACCCGGAAAACACCACAAGCACCGGGTCGGCGTCAACGGACGACGGATTCTCAATCGGACAGGACGCGATAATCGGCATGCAGAAGCCCACAGGGGAGCAAGGAATGTTCGAGGCCTACCTGAATGCTGACATACTTTCTCTCAGAAACAACATCCTCGAATGCACATTCGGAAACTACTCGCCGGAAAGCAACACATTCGATTTCGGTATAGGATGCTACGGCAATGACGGAAACATCGTTGCACTGCAGACCGAAAGTAATAATGATTTTAAAAGGCTGACATATGTAAAGAGCGTAAAATTCAACCTCGCGTCCATAATAAGCACACCGGGAAAATACAAGGTGTTCCCGATCAGCAAACTAAGTTCGGCGCAGGAGTGGCAACCCGGCGATGCGGCAGACTACATCTACGCGGAGGCAACGCTCGATGCAAACGGCAACCTGACGAGCGTGATGTACCCACTTGCGGAAATGCACGCAGAGAAAATGTCACTAAGCGACACAACGCTGGTAAACGAAGAGATGACCGCAACCTACTCCATCGTCAACGAGAAGAACGAGCCAAGGGAATGTAAACTGTATTTCATGGCAAAGAGCGAGGACAACAATGACGTTATTCGAAAGGACGCGGACCTCAAAATAGACGCGAACGGTAAAAAGGAAGTGACATTCAAGTTCACGCCCAAGCGCAGCCAGAACTACAGGTTCCTGCTCGCGTGCGACAACCAATTCAACTCGTGCATATCAGACGAGACACACAGGCTCGGCGGTGAAGCGCCAAAACTGGAGGCGGAGTTCAACCTCAATGGGAGTGAAAACAAGAATAAAGGAAACGTCGTGTACTCAAAAGTTGCGGAAGGCACTCTCAACATAAAGAACATTGACGAAAGACCATACACCGGGAATGTACGAATACAACTTGCGCACAAGAGCAGTAGCGGTTCGAACATTGTGGAGAAGACAAGGAATACGGCAGTAAGCATAGGCACGAACGAAACCGAGGAAGTCGCGTTTAGGTTTCCTGGTATTAAAAAGGGCAAGAAATACGCACTTATTTTCTCATACGAGTTCAACGATTTCATAAAGGCAGGAGAATATGTATTCACCGTAAAGGATCCTGAAACGAACGCCATCAATGTGACAGAAACAGATGTGCAGGAGAACGGCAACGCGCCGGCATACGACATAACGGGGCGGAAGGTCAGTGCCAACGAGGGCAGCCTGCAGCGCGGCATATACATCAGGAACGGCAAGAAATACGTTCGCAAGTGATTGGCAACCGGCGTTCGTGACAGCCGCAGGCGGCAAAAGACGAAACGAAGGATACGTTCAAGTCCCGCTTCAAACATGTTGAGGCGGGACTTTCAAATAACAAGGCGTGGTTGGAAAACGACAAAGGATTTGCAAGAAACAAGGAGGACAGACAATGGAAATTGACTTGGAGAGGCTGAAATTGCCGGAAGACACGAAACGGCCATTCGTAATAGCGGGCCCGTGCAGCGCGGAAACAGAAGAGCAGGTTATGACAACTGCCATGCAACTGGAACAACACGGTTTCACGATATTCCGCGCGGGAGCGTGGAAGCCGCGCACGAAACCGGGCGGATTCGAGGGACATGGCGAACCAGCGCTGGCATGGCTGAAACGAGTGAAGGAAGAGACGGGGATGATGGTGACAACCGAAGTGGCGACACCGGAACACGCAGAACTGGCTATGAAATATGGCATCGACATGCTGTGGGTGGGCGCAAGGACAACGGCAAACCCATTCGCGATGCAAGCGCTGGCTGACTCGCTGCGCGGAACCGACATCACAGTATTGGTGAAAAACCCGGTCAACCCGGACATCGAACTGTGGATCGGCGCGCTCGAGCGTCTCAACCGTGCCGGGATCAAACGCCTCGCGGCGATACACCGGGGATTCTCAAGCTACGAAAAGACGATATACCGCAACCGTCCCATGTGGCAGATACCCATCGAACTGAGGCGGCGCATCCCCGAGCTGCCCGTAATCTTCGACCCGTCGCACATCGGGGGGAGGCGCGACCTTGTGGCGCCGCTGTGCCAACAGGCAATGGACATCGGCGCCGACGGACTTATAATAGAGAGCCACTGCAACCCCGGCGAGGCATGGAGCGACGCCGCACAACAGGTGACACCGGACGTTCTGAGCAGCATCATTGCAAACCTGAAAATACGCGACACATCCGATGACGCAGAGGAAATATTGAAATTGCGAAGGCAGATAGACGAACTCGACGAGCAAGTGATGGATGTTCTCGCAAAGAGAATGAGTGTGTGCCGGGAAATCGGGCAATACAAGAAGGAACACAACATCACGGTGCTTCAGGCGCGGAGATACAACGAAATACTTGACAAACTGGGGGCGCAGGGCGCCGTGTGCGGGATGAGCGCCAACTTCGTGAAGAAAATATATGCAGAGATACACGAGGAGAGCGTCCGGCAGCAGATTGAGGTGATAAACAAATGAGCAAAAAGGTCTTGCGTGAAATTGCGACGGCGCTCTGTCTCACCGCCATGTCACTCACAGCAGCAGCACAGCAGAGCGGCCGCGAATGCCGCCATTTCACTTTCGTTGAGCTGAACTGCGAGAACCTGTTCGACACCTCGCACGACTCACTAAAGCAGGACACCGAATGGCTCGAGGACAGTCCGCGACACTGGACACGCAAACGCTACTGGCACAAACTGAACAACACCGGCAAGGAAATCATCGCGTGCGGCGGCGGCGGTGACGGATGGCGGTTGCCGGACATCGTGGTGCTCTGCGAGGTGGAGAACGACAGCGTGATGAGAGACCTCACAAAGCGGTCGCTGCTGCGCAATGCACGCTACGAATATATTATCACCGAGAGCCCAGATGTCCGTGGCATAGACGTGGCGATGATGTACTGTCCGTCGTCGTTCCACATAATATCACACCACAACATACGTGTCGCGCCACTGAAAAACATGCGCCCCACGCGCGACATTCTCTATGCCTGCGGCACAATCATCAGCGGCGACACACTGCATGTGTTTGCGGTCCACGCGCCGAGCAGGTACGGGGGCGAACGCTCCACACGGCCGAACCGCATCCAGGTGGCAAAGACGCTCGCGGCGGCAATAGACTCGGTTTATGCCGTTTCGCCGGATGCAGCGATACTCGTGGCGGGCGACTTCAACGACTGTCACGACGACCCCGCACCGATGTTGCTCTACAAGAGTGGCATTGAGAACGTCACGCGTAATGCAACGGGCAGCAACGGAGCAAAAGGCTCGTACAAGTTCAAAGGCGAATGGCAGAGCATAGACCACATAATGGCATCGCCGAGGATGGCCGCAACACTGGACGGCGCGCACATTGCCGACCTCCCTTTTCTCCTCGAAGACGACGAGAGATACGGCGGCAAGACACCGCTGCGCACCTACTACGGGTTCAAGTATAAAGGTGGCTACAGCGACCACCTGCCGCTCGTGGTGCGGTTCTGCATGGAAGTGCCTGAAGAATAAGCGGTCACGTCACGGCAGCCAAGCGCTCACGCATTGATGAGTATGCTGACGATGCGCTCCGCCGAGCGTCCGTCCCAACGCTCGGGAATGGCAGACGGCTTCCACCTGCCAGCCACGAGTTTTTCGAGTGACGCCGCCAGTTGTCCGGCATCCTCGCCCACAAGTACGTTGGACCCCACCTTCACTGTCTCGATGTGCTCGGTATAGCTGTTGAGTGTTATGCACGGCACTCCGTTGAACGTCGCTTCCTCCGCCACGTTGCCGGAGTCTGTGATTACCCCCTTGGCGTGCGACGTGAGGTAGCCGAACTCAAGATAGCCCATAGGCGGCACTACAGCCACACGCTCCCCACCATCAATGCTGCCAAGCAAATCAGCCACGACGGTCTTCGCCGCGCCGCGCAAAGGCGCTATGACGGGTGTCCCGCCAGCCCTCGCCACTATCGCCGCGAGCATCTCCCTAAGGTTGTCGCGGTCGGAGATGAGTGCCTTGCGGTTGAGGGTGAACACTATGTACTCGCCATCTTGCAACTGCAACTCATTGAAAACTGCGGGCCGCACCCATCTGCCGTGGTTGAAGCGGAGGTTGTCAACCAGAATGTTACCAACCATATACACCCTGCTCTGCTCCGTTCCCTCGCGATTAGTGATGCTGTTGTTGCTCATCCCCGCAGTGAAAAGCAGGTCTGACAGGCCATCAATCACGAGGCGGTTTATCTCCTTAGGCATGTTTATATCGAACGAGCGCGTGCCGGCAACGAGGTGTGCCAGTTTTGCGCCCTGCTTCTTTGCCACTATCGCGGCAGCCATCGTCGATGCGAGGTCGTCAACGACAATAACCACGTCGGCAGGGTTTTGCGCCAGGTAATGCTCGAAGGCGCTCATCACCTTGCCGGTCATTTCGTTAAGGCTATCGCTGTCTGCATTGAGGAATGCATCGGGACGCGGAATGTTCAGGTCATCGAACAGCGAGTCCTCGAGTGTCTCGTCGTCGCTTCTCCCGGCATAAACGAGCCTGTAGCATATACCCTCAGTCTTGTCGATGGCACGGATAAGCGGCGCCACCTTTATGAAATTCGGCCTTGCCCCGGCCACTATACAGATTTTCTTCATAAAAATGAATTTATTTTTTCCGAGAGTGGTTTTGCTCTTGGGTTGTGGTTAAGTGTCAAACTCCTTAACTCCTCTGCTACTAATTCCCCCCTTCCTTGAACAACTCCTTTATACCTCCTATCGAGCCGAGCATGTTCGTCGCCTCGTAAGGCAGGTAAACGGTCCTTGCCTGCGGTCCCTGTGCCAGCTGCTCCATCATCTGGATGTACTTCTGTGCGAGCAGGTAGTTTGCCGGGTTGGTGCTCTTCCCCACCGCCTCCGTAATCTTCTCTATTGCGATGGCCTCGGCCTCGGCCTTGCGTATCCTTGCCGTCGCCTCGCCCTCGGCGCGCAGTATGGCCTGCTGCTTGTCAGCCTCGGCACGGTTGATGGTGGATGTCTTCTCGCCCTCCGACTGCAGTATGGCGGCCTGCTTCTGCCCCTCGCTGGTTAGTATGGTCGCGCGCTTGTTGCGCTCCGCCTGCATCTGCTTCTCCATAGCGTTCAGCACGCTCTCCGGCGGCGTTATGTCCTGCAGTTCCACGCGGTTCACCTTGATGCCCCACTTGTTTGTTGCGTCGTCGAGTACGGCACGCAGCTTGGTGTTTATCGTGTCGCGCGATGTCAGGGTCTGGTCAAGTTCCAGCTCGCCGATGATGTTTCGCAGCGTTGTCTGCGTCAGTTTCTCTATCGCGTTAGGCAGGTTGTTTATCTCATACACCGCCTTGAACGGGTCAACAATCTGGAAATACAGAAGTGCGTTGATTTTCATCTGTATGTTGTCCTTGGTGATGACGTTCTGCTTGTCGAAGTCATACACCTGTTCGCGCAGGTCAATCGTCTTGCTGTAGAAATACCGCCCGCCCTTCATGGTGACGATTTCCTTCGTCTGGTCGAAAAACGGTATTATGACGTTGATGCCAGGCTGCAGCGTGGCATGGTAACGTCCGAGACGCTCCACGATTTTTGTCTCGCTCTGTGATATTATCACGAGGCTCTTCTTCACCAGCAACAGTGCGAGCAGCACCATCACGAGGGTGACAATAAGTGTTATTGACATAGTGATTTGTTTTTATTGTTATGTTAACATTCTGATAATCATGGTATATGTGCGTATGTGGCATGCCTTGGCAATCACCATTTCTCCACGGTGATGATGATGCTCTCGCGCCCCACGACGCGCACATTCTCGCCCTTTGCAATCTCGCTGCTGTCTGCCGAGACAGCCTTCCAGTCGTCGCCGTCGATTGCCACGCGGCCGTGTCCGTCGGCCTTTATCGTCTCGCTCACCCTGCCACGCCTGCCAATCAGGGCATCGGCGTTGCTCTTGCGCCCCGGGTCGCTGCGGTGGAAATATTTCAGCATCACAGGGCGGACGAAGAAAAGGCATAGCACCGACAGCACCGCGAAAACGATCAACTGCCACAGGAACGACATTCCCGTTAGTGACAGCACTGCCGTGACACCGGCACCGATGGCGAAGCACATTATGAAGAAATCGCCGCTCGTCAGTTCGAGGATAAGCAGCAGGAAGGCAGCCGTCGCCCACAACTGCCACAGGTTTTGTGTGAAATACTCGTATATTCCCATATATATCTATGTTTTGTTTGACGTACCTTTATTCCTCAAATCAGGTATTTTCCCGCCCTTTCTCATCAGTTTGTAACGTTCGGGGAACGTCATGCGGCGGTATTCGCGCCATCCCGCCGCACCGGCTTCCGCCGCGCCGAGGTAGTGCATGTCGCGCTCGTTGATGTAGGCCTCCATCTCGAACGGGTTGAGATAGTATGCCAGCCGCCTGCCCCTGCGGTCGAGACATATCCCCCGGAGCCATTGCATGAGGTACAGCAGATAGAAGATCAGCCAACTGTCTCCTGTGTCCTGTGCCTGCCTGAGATGTATCATCTCATGGTTTTTCATCACCGGGCGCCCATGGTTGAGCGCGTCGGCAACTTCCTGACTGTCAGTATATATCCGCCCGAAGAACGTTATCCCGGCAAAGCCTTCCCTGCAAAGGAACGTACTTACCTTCGCCGGCATGTCCTTTATGCGGCTCGGTCGCCTGGCTGTGAGCACGTCACGTAACAAATTCATAAGCGGGCGTTGCTTTATCACACATCCCCAGCCGCTGCGATTTACTGGCACGCGGGGGGCGGTCTTATACGGTGCAAATATATCAAAAAGAATTAGAACCGCCAAATTATAACTTATATCATGGACGGTGTTGCGAAAAAAAAAGGTTAATAAAACAAAAAACTGTTGTTTTTTCCTGCCAAAAGCGGTGCCGTGTCAAATTATTTCACTATCTTCGCAACGACAAGAACACCATCCTACAGTTGGTGCGCAACCAAGTAATAATAATAAAAACAGAATTGGCTTATGAAAAAACTACTGGCAATCGCAGCAATGGTGCTGATCCCCATGATTTCGTTCGGACAGAGTTTGTATGACCGTTCCGGGTCTTACAAGGGCAAAGTGGAGAGCAACGGGAGTATATATGACCGCAGCGGGTCGTACATAGGGAAAGTTGACAGGGGCAGTTTCTACGACCGCACGGGGTCTTATATAGGAAAGACCGATGGGAAAAGTTTCTATGACCGCAGTGGGTCGTACATCGGCAGGATTGAAAGCGACGGAAGAGTGTATGACCGCAGTGGGTCGTACATAGGGAAAGTTGATGGCAACGGGACTATTTACGACCGCACAGGGTCGTACAAGGGAAAGGCGCAGAACGTTCCACAGGTAACGGCTGCCGCAATGACTTTCTTCTATATATTCAATTAACCCAAACCTGTCGGTAAACACGCCGTGATTGGTCAGTAAACACGCCGAATTTACTGAGCAAACACGCCGTGATTGGTCAGCAAACACGCCGAATTTACTGAGCAAACACGCCGAATTTGCATCCCTGTCAGGCATGAACGGGAGGCTTGGAGCGGTTTAACCGCCGATGACGAACACATGCCCCATGATGCCGAACGACAGTTGCTCGCCGAGTATGCTGCCCGTGCTGCACACCACATAGTCATGGTAGTCAAGGGCATACACCAGCACCACCCTTGAATACGAGCGCGCGCCGGCGGTCAGTTGTTTGCCGTTGCCGCGTTTCGCGGCATCAATTTCCGCTGCATAGTGACTCTCTATGGCATCAATATGCTTCTCCTTGTTGGGATTGAAGAAATAACATGCCACGGCAAGGATTGCCAGTGCAGTGGCTATAATCCTGAAAAACCTCTTCATTTACAGAAGGGGGCGTGTCAGCAAAGACAGCGCCCCCGTTATTCGTTTCGTACTTGTCCTTATTGCTTCACGTTCCTGAAAGGAGCGATGGAGTATGCGTTCATCTTATCGAGCTCTCCTATCACATACGCGCCTGCTATGCCTGCGTATGCCTTGAATGCCCATTCGCTCTTTTTGGGGTCTGGCGTCGAGGTCCACAGGTTGGCGTCTGTTCCTTTTCCATATACATTCCCCACGGGGTCTCCGTTCTCGTCAGTGACGACGTAGACTCCAGACATTGGGATGTATCTCACGATGTCCTTCTCGCTGTTTTTGTTCCAGAACTCGTCGCTTGAAATGTCGTCCAGCGTCATGTCCTTGTTGGCGCTGCCAAGATAGCGTGCCCGTATCTCGAGCCTGCTGCCATTGTTGCCAACCACGAGGTCACCGACAACCTTGTATCTGAAGGCCTGCAGGAGAGAGTAGGTTGTCTCGTTGGGGAACTCGTCGCTTCCATTCTTTGCTGGCTTGAACCTCAGTCCGTAGCCAGTGGCCTCGTTTTCGAAAGAACGGTAGTCGGCAGTGAATGTTTTCTTAACCCCGCCGTATTCTATTTCCTCCTGGCAATTTAGCGACTCCTCGTTGCCCGTGAATGTGATGTTGTAGCCGTCGTTGCGGTCGGGGAACACGCCCCTCATCTCTTCAAGGCTCGGCATGTGGTAATCATTCAGGAAATCCTGTGCGAAAAGGCTTTTGCCGTTTTTGTTATACTGTATGTCCTCCACTCCGTTTGCGACATACCAGTTGAAGAGCCCCTGCGCATCGTTGTCGTAAGACGTGGAAAAGCCCGTGCCTTCCTTGTTTATGTAATGATCCGCCATATATTCAATGGGCAGTGTGGATGGCGCATTATTCTCGACAGTCTCAAACCTCACATGGTCAATGTCACTTACCATGAAAGTTGTCTCCTGACCGTCCTTCATGTGAACCACCATCTTCGTCTGGTCCGCTTCGCTTTGTGCAAGGCTTGCCCCGCATGACAAAGCGGCGAATATAACAACACACAGCATCCTCGACGCTACATTGCTAAAACTTTTCATTTCTTGATGAATTTGATAGATTTGTTATTAATATTTATAATGTAAATTCCTGATTTTAATCCGCCTGTGTAGAAGCCCGAGCTTGCCGAATATGCCTCCTCGCATACAAGTGCGCCCATGACGTTATAGACCCTTAGCGTCTGTCCGTCGTGGTCTTTCCCGGAGATGAATACATAGTCGCCGCTTATCCTTACCGGCTGCGTGTCTGGCTCTGACACATTGCCAATCCCCGCAGGAACGTCACCGTAAGGGAAGGTCCACTTGAGGACATCAACATAACTTACAGCAGGCATGGAGGCACCGTTCTTCTCCCTGACAATGAAGACATTGTCAGAGAAATCAATGCGGTTAATATCCTTTATTGCGATTTTTTTGACAGGCTTCCCGTTACGGAATTCTATCTGCAACACCCGTGTACCTGCCTGCTGCCCCACGGCCGACAATGCCGGACAGCATAAAGCGATACCAAAAAGTAGTCTTCTGATAGTCATTTGGCTTTTTAATTTCTTTTAGTTACAAACAATGAGTTTGATTGAATGATAGAATAAATAAAGATATATACATGCGACTGCAAATTTATAATTTATTTTCATAACAACACGCTTCTGAGTGTTAAAATTTAGTTTTTTTGCAATTATACGGGCAAATAGCAAACTTAGGGCCATCCTCACGGACAGCCCTAAACTATTATACAAAAAACATTATGAATTTTATTTAGCGAACAAGATTATAAAAAGTTTACCTTATATTCCAATTAAGTCTTGTTTCAATTAATATTCCATGTCATTGCTCCCTGTGGCATGGCCGGCATTTGCGCACGCAGTATCGTTCGCACTGTGCGCAGATGTCATAGCCGAGCATCGCGCCGAGAATGAAATCCTCTTCCGGTGATAATTGGTTGAGGGGGCGTGTCACCATCAATCTTATGGCGTCAAGGCACTCTCTCTTGCCGAAGAACAGGTTCAGGCAGTCATTGCCGACAGGCTGGATGATGTAGCCAATGCCCTGGCTGTCCAAACGCCGTATGGCAAACTCCTCATACCTTCGGTTAAGGGTATAAAGCACCATATTGCGCACCCCTTTCCTGTACTCATAGATATGGTTCATGAGCACTTTCATGTCTGCAGGCATCGCTTCGGCTCTCATATCCATGGGTTCTTATTTAAGACTGCTTCTTATCTGACCGAGCCACGCGTCGATGCGGCTGTCGGTCATGTCGTCCTCATTGACATCATCGAGGGCGAGGCCAACAAACTTGCCATCCACTATGGCATCCGAGTCGTCGAAGGTGTAACCTTCTGTGGAAACCTCGCCGACGAGCGTGGCTCCGCCGGCCTTGGCAGCATCGTAGAGTTCCCTCATGCCACCGCAGAAAGTGTCGCTGTAACCAGCAGAGTCGCCGCAGCCAAACACGGCAACCACCTTTCCAGCAAGGTCGGCGCCCTTGAGGAGGTCAACCCCGTCGTACCAGTCGTCCTGCAATTCACCAGCACCCCAGGTGGAAGTACCGATTAGAAGGTTGTCGTTCCCTGCCAGCACATCAGCATTGAGGTCGGTCACATTGATTGCGCTGACACTTAATTTCGATGCTATCTTACCGGCGATTTCCTCACACATACCAGTCGAGGAGCCATAAACAACTACTGTTTTTCCCATTTCCTTATACCGTTAAATACTTTATTGTTTTATCATTACGGTTGCAAAGGTAGTGCAAAGAAATCAGACCTGCAATACCTAAAAATGATGGTTTTGTGCCATACGCTGTGTTGTCATTATGAGAATTGCTCATTTCACCGTCCTGACGAGCGTTGAGCCGCACACTGCCATGTCCGCAGATGTCAGCTGGACAACATACACGCCAGACGGGAATGTATTCATGCCTACCTCCGCCGTCTCTGCCCCTGCCGGGATATTCCCTCTGTAAACTATGCCACCGGACACATTATATATATATATCCGCGTGGGGAATTGTGACGGACAGGCGAAACCGACATGCAGCATTGACGAACCGTCGAGCCGGAAATCAACGCCCGACGGCTGCCTGTCGGATACTCCATCTATGCGGTCTATTCCGAGTATGCGCAGAAGGCCACGGTATGCGTCTATCTCGCCGTAGCCGTAAAGGTTGTTGGGATAGTCGAGCGACGGGTCTATACGATTGCATGTCCCGCTGAAAATGGAAAGTATGTCATCTGGGGTGAGTGTGGGGTCCGCCTCCAGCCACAGCGCGATGCAGCCGGCTACCATAGGCGTTGAGAACGATGTGCCGAGCGTTGCCTGCCAGGGATATTTGCGTCCCCGGAACTCGCTGATGCCCACCATCGAGTTGGGGTATGGGTGATTGTCATACACGAAACTGCTCGAAGTGGTGATGATGTTGGACCCCGGTGCTACGACATCGGGCTTTGTGCGCCCGTCATACGTTGGGCCGCGACTGGAATAGTAGGCCAGCACGCCCTCCTCGGTATCCACGTTGCCACACTCCTCGCCCTTGTAGTTGATGTATTTCGCGCGGTAACTCGTCGCACCGACACATATAACGGCTGGGGCGCTGCCTGGAGAATATATCGTGTGGCTCTTCTCCGCATCAAGTAGTGAACTGTCTATCACGCTGCCCACGAACAATCCGGAAACGCGGTAGAGCTCTACGTCAGACTCTGCGCCAATCAACTGTACAGACACCGGCTGCCCCACGCCAAGACGTTCGGCCGCCGCCTTTATAACGACATCAACCATCACACGACTGCCATCGAAGACATCCGGATAGGCTCTGAGGGTCAATACATACCGCATGCCGTGCAACATCACCGTGTCTTCGAGAACAGAGTCTTTGCTGGCTGTCACTGAAGACAGGGCATAGTCCGCACCCGCAGCGGTTCCGCCACCATCGTAGGCATTAAGGCGGAACGTGAACTCACCGCCGGCGGAGACGCGCAGGACTGCCGTGTTGTCAAAACCCTGAAGGAACATGCCCGCACTCTGCCGCCCGGCAGGCTTGTGGATGTAAGTGTGGTAATGCCCCTCGTTGCCGGCGGACGCCACAATAATCCTGCCCGGGCCGGTCATCTGCCGCAGCACTTCATAGAATAGTTGCTCGTCGGCGTCCTGCGTCTGGTGACTTCCCTCGCTGAACGACACCACGCATGGCTTGCCCTGCGAACGCGCGTAGTCAAGAGAATACTTGAAACCAAGCGCGTCCGTGGCGGATGTGTATTTGTAAAGGTCTTCATCGTCTATGAATACCGTGTCGCCCGTCACGGCATTGCTCACCGCCACGATGTCGCTCTCGAAGGCCATCCCGCGGTATGGTGTGCCATAGCCAGTGCCTGCCAGTACGCCGAGCGTGAATGTGCCATGACTCTCATCCATGCCGTCGCGCGAGTGACGGTAGCCGAGTATCGCCTCCTCCGTTGTATAGTCGGCGCCGACGTAGAGCGCGCTTCCGACGGTGTCGGTTGAGAGCATGTCCCAGAACCGCTTTATGCGGTACCGCGACTGGTCGCCGTTATAGAAGTTGGGGTTGGTGAGGTCGAAGCCTATGTCCTGTATTCCCACGACAACGCCCTTGCCCGTGAAAGCCTGCGGCAGGCGCGTCCCGGCATGAACCTTGTCCGCGCCAATCACGGTCGCTGACTTGTCGAGCAACGCCGTGTGCGACGGCGAGGCCTCGATACGCACCACATCAGGCTCACAAGCCATACCGCGAAGGCTGCCCATGGGAATGTCGGCAATGTATATATCGCCGAAGGAAGCAAGACACCGGCAGCCGTACCTCTCCATAACGGCGCCTGCATCACCCTCAATACGCACAAAAGCGCATATACCGGCATTGTCACCACGACATGAGGCTCCGGCGCCAACATTTGTCCTTGCGGCTTTTTCAACAACAGACTGCGCCAACATACGCACCATTGGTGACATCTTTTTCAGTGCGCCAGACTGTGCTGCGGCAAAAACGGAAACAGCCGCAAGAAAGAACAACAGCATCCCTCGTTTCATATCCAATCGCTTTTCGTTGATGCAAAGTAAATGAAAAAAAACGACATAACCTAAGCCACACAATATTTTTTATTCAATTTCAAACTAATCTCGGATAAAAACACTATCTTTGCAGCCATAAGAATAAAACAAAACAAATGGAAGAAAAGACCAATAACATGTTCATATCTGTGGCATACAAACTATATGCCATCGAGGAAGGAAAGGAAGAGTTCATCGAAGAGGCCACGACGGAGATGCCATACACGTTCATGACAGGCTTCGGCATGGTGCTGCCGGCATTCGAGGAGGCCTTGGCGGGGAAACAGAAAGATGAGAAATTCGAGATAACACTTGACAAGGAACAGGCATACGGCGACCACAACGACGACGCCGTGATAGAACTCGGGCGCGACGTGTTCTGCATCGACGGGAAATTTGACGAGAAGAGAATATTCCCCGGAGCATCGGTGCCGCTGCAAAACGAAGATGGACGGCGGTTCCAGGGCATGGTATTGAGCGTTGACGACGCGCAGGTGACGGTTGACCTGAACTACCCTCTGGCGGGCAAGTCGCTGAAATTCACAGGCCATGTCATCGAGAACCGCGAGGCGACGAACGCCGAGATAGAATCGTTCGTGAAGCAGATGAGCGGTGGATGCGGCTGTGGATGCGGCGGCGGATGCAACAGCGGAGAAGATGGATGCGGCAGTGATGGCTGTGGATGCGGCAGCTGCAAATGACACAACAATCAAACACATAACCCTATGCCCAACACCTTCGGCAACATATTCACCCTCACCACATTCGGGGAGAGCCACGGCGAGGCCATCGGGGGCATCGTCGACGGCATGCCGTCGGGAATAGACATTGACACAGGCTTCATTCAAAGCGAACTGAACAGGCGGCGGCCGGGTCAGAGCCGCATTACCACCGGTAGGAGGGAAGAAGACAAGGTGGAACTGCTGAGCGGCGTGTTCGAGGGGAAATCAACGGGAACGCCGATAGGGTTCATTGTGCGCAACGACAACCAGAAGCCGAAGGACTACGAGAACATCAGATGCCTCTTCCGCCCATCCCATGCCGACTACACATATTACAACAAATATGGTCTGCGAGACTATCGCGGAGGTGGGCGTTCGTCGGCACGCATCACGATAAGCAGGTGCGTGGCAGGTGCTCTGGCGAAACTGGCATTGAGGAAAATCGGGATAAGCATAACGGCATACACGTCACAGGTGGCAGACATCGCGCTCGACAAAGACTACACGAAATATGACCTCTCGCTGACAGAGGCAAACGCAGTGAGATGCCCAGATGAGGACAAGGCCAGGCTGATGGAACGGCTCATAGAGCAGGTAAAGGACGAAGGCGACACCGTGGGAGGAATCGTGACATGCGTCATAAAAGGCTGTCCGGCAGGACTGGGAGAACCGGAGTTCGGCAAACTGCACGCCGACCTCGGGGCTGCAATGCTGAGCATAAACGCGGCAAAGGGCTTCGAATACGGCGACGGCTTCGGCTGCGCGACGGCACGCGGCAGCAGCAGCAACGACATTTTCACCGGCGGCAGCGACAAGGACAGAAGTATCGGCACGGCGACAAACCACAGCGGCGGCATACAGGGCGGGATAAGCAACGGACAGGACATTTTCTTCCGCGTGGCATTCAAGCCTGTGGCAACGATAATGATGGAACAGCACACGGTGGATGTTGAAGGAAACGAAACAACAATCAAGGCAAAGGGAAGGCACGACCCATGCGTCGTGCCGCGAGCAGTGCCGATAGTGGAGGCTATGGCCGCAATCACCATTCTCGACCACTATCTGATATCAAAAACTGTGAAAATTTGTCCTTAATTAAATATTAATCAAAAAAACATGGAAAAAATTTGCAGATAAAGAAAAATGTAGTAACTTTGCATTCAGACATCGGAGGTTTGCGAAAATCACGATTGTCGATTAAGTCTAATTTAGTTTTTGTGTTGGTTGAGGGCGGCTGTTTGGCCGCCCTCTTTTGTTGCGCGGCCATTATACATGGCTGCGGAAATACACAAGACACAGTTGGCATGCAGGACCTGCCGTGCCTCAATCCTCCAACGCCCCTATTATCTCACTCACATCGCGGCAGCCGTGCGCATCCAACCATTCGTCTATGCCACGCGCGACCTTCACCGTGACCTGCGGATCAATGAAATTGGCTGTGCCGATCTCAACCGCCGTGGCACCGGCCATGAGGAACTCTATGGCATCACGGGCATTGCTGATGCCGCCGAGACCGATGACGGGTATGCCAACAGCCTTTGCCACCTGCCACACCATGCGCAGCGCGACGGGCTTTACGGCAGGCCCGCTCAGTCCTCCCGTGCCGATGCTAAGCACAGGGCGACGTTTCTCTATGTCGATCGCCATGCCCATTATGGTGTTGATGAGCGACACGCTGTCGGCTCCCTCCGCCTCAACGGCACGCGCTATATCGGCAATGTCGGTGACGTTTGGCGACAATTTCACTATCAACGTCTTGCCGTAACGCCTGCGCACGGCACGCACGACACTGGCGGCGGCGGCGCACGTCACCCCGAATGACATGCCTCCCTGCTTCACGTTGGGACACGATATGTTCAGCTCTATTGCCGGGATATGCTCCAAGGCATCTATCCTCGCGGCGCACTCGGCATAGTCGTCAACGCCGGAACCGCTCACGTTCACTATTATGTTTGTTCCGACCTTGCTCACCTCGGGATATATATGTTCGCAGAAATAATCAACACCCTTGTTCTGCAACCCCACGCAATTGAGCATACCGCACGCCGTCTCCGCCATTCTCGGGTAGGGGTTGCCCTGCCGTGGGTGCAACGTGGTGCCCTTGACAATTATACCGCCAATCTCATCCAGAGGAACGAAATCGGCAAACTCCGGTCCGTAGCCAAACGTCCCCGATGCCGTCATCACCGGGTTCTTCATCTGCAAATTGCCTATTTTTACACTTATATTTGACATAATTTATATTGTTATGGAGTTAAGAAGAGTACCGTAACTACTGTTTTTCTACCTGTCTAACCACTTCAGTTGCTTTGTATTGAACACTGGTCCCTCCGTACACACACAGACATTTCCGCCGGTGGTGTCCTCAACGCAGCAAAGGCACGCGCCGACGCCGCAGGCCATTCTGTTCTCCAGGCTCGCCTCACACTCTATCCCCTCGGCGGCGGCATAGCGTGCCACGGCAATCATCATCGGCTTCGGCCCGCATGTGCCTATCATCGTGAAACGCTCGCTGCGCAATATGCTGTGGTCGGTTACAAAGCCACGCTCGCCATACGAACCGTCCTCCGTGGTGACAAACACCCTGCCGTACTTTCGGAACTCGTCAATGAGCAGCAGGTCAGCGGCACTGCGCGCGCCGAGCAGGAACGTTGGCTCCATGCCTCGCCCGCACATCACCATGCCCATATACAGCAACGGGGCCACGCCGACACCTCCGCCGACAAGCAGGACGCGGTCGTCGGCACTCGCCGGCATAGTGAAACCGCGTCCCAGAGGCAGCACGCAGTTCAGCGCGTCGCCCTTTTTCAACATGGCAATACGGCGCGTACCATCGCCAATGGCAGCCACGAGAAGCCACAGTTCGTTGCGTTCGCGGTCAACAAGATTTATCGAGATGGGGCGGCGCAGGTAGGTCGTGGGCGAGCCATCCACCCGCACCTCCACAAACTGTCCAGGCTGCATGGACGGCAGTTTCTCGCTGTGTGTCAGCTTCAAGAGCACGTATTTCTCATTAATCCTGCACACACCGGAAACTGTCATGTCAAGAACATATTTCTTCATTCGACAAAAAGTTTTCGGCAAAATTAGATAAAAAAAACGAGAAATAAGTAGGTCGCGTGGAACTAATTATCCATATTTTCATGTTTCGCGCACACGAAAACATCCGTATTCTATTTCCCAGGCACAAGACACAAGCGCCGCCTACTTGCTCTTTGGCACAAAGGTCTCGTAGGTGAGGTCGTCAAAATAGACCCTAATCTCGGTTATCTGTCTCGGCGGACGCTCCACATATCTCACATCAGGTTTCACGGCCTGTCTCTGCGTCGACTGCTGCTGCACGCGAGCGCCGGCGTTGACATCCGGCGACTGGCCGGCCATCGCAGCACCGTCAGCCTCGCCGTCCCCGAAATCGAGCATCGGCTCTCCCTGCGTCTGCCTGTCCCCGGCATTCACGTTGTCACCCGGCTCATCGTCATCATACATTTTACCTTTCCCGAAAATGAGCCAGTCGCTGTTCAGTGCCGGCAGCCTCGACTTTATGGCCTCCACGGTGTTTAGCGTCGCATTGGTGCGACCGTTGAATATGCTGCTCAGTGCTGCCGGCGATATTCCTATGAACTGTGCGAACATCTGCTGGGTCATGTGCTGACTCTCCATTATCTGTCTTATCCTGTCTTTCATCTGCTTATAGAGCTGTTTTTTGCCATTTTCGGCGTTTTCCCATTTGGTTTACAAAGGTAAAGCGAATTATTTAATTATCCAAATATATTGAAATGAATTTTATTCTTTGAACTTCGTGTTTATAAATCAAAATTTCTAAACTTCAACTTTATGAATTTGTATTTGTAGATTTGAATTTACAAACATATATTTACATGATTAAACCGCCTCTAACCCATTGTTTACAGGCATTACGCAAGATATTGGTTGCTATTTGGTTATTTATATACCATAATCTTCATTTATAGCATTTATACGGTGTTTACCGACAAAATACACGATATAATATGTAATATACTGGCGTGATTTATTGTAAATCACTGATTAACACGTATTTATATGTTCATTTGGATATATGGATATATATTTCGTTTATATATCAACAATTTTGATATTGATATTGAAATGTATAATCAGGGGGTTGTTTTTACGTTTTAGAATATTAAATACATTCTTTTGAATTGTAAATAATAGGATACTTACCTATCCTTTCGTATTTGTAAATTCACAATACTAAATGCTAAAGTTTGTGAATTGTAAATATCGCGTTGGTAACAAAGCACTTTTTCGCTAAAAACAAGTGTTTTCCGAACCAATGGCAAAGTGGATGATTTCATGCCCCAAAATGAGGAGGAGTTTTTCGCCAAACGCCCTGAAAGTGATGGGAGTTACACTAAAAAAACACGTTATGTTGGTTTGGCATTACAGAAAAAAAATGCCCTTTTTTTAGGGCATTTTTCAGTGTAGAATGAAATAAACGAGTTCCTGCATCAGGTCAGAATCGGTTGCATTTCCCTTCCCTATGCCCTTTATTCTGGCATCTGTCTCTCTTATCTTTGAAATGATTTCGAGCACCTTTTTTCCCTGATAATTTCTTATCCCTGTTATGTAGTCGCGTGCCGCCCACCCGCTTCTCAGTCCGAGATGCCGTGCCATCGCCTCCTCGTTGTTCCTGTCCGGGGCATAGTATGCAATCATCATGTTTTGGAAAAATGAGAAGAGTTGCGGCATGAGGACATACGGCCCGCCCGACTTGGGGTTGCTGCAAAAATACTTCATGATGCGGTTTGCCTTCATCACATTTTTCTGCACGACGGCATTCCGCAGTTCGTATGGGTTATAGTCCTTGCTTATGCCGATGTTCCTCTCAACGAGTTCCGGCGTGACGTATTTCTCCTCCCCCGTCATCGACAGTCTCAGTTTGTCGAGTTCGCCCGCTATCCTGCTGATGTCAGAACCGATGTGGTCGGCGATCATCTGCGCAGCCTTGTGGTCTATGCCCACCCCATACTGCCGCAGGTATGTCTCTATGAATGGTGGCAGATCGCGCTCACGCTTCTTGTTGCTCGTGAACACCACCCCGTTTTTCTGCGCGAGCGCGACTATTTTCTTCCGTCCGTCAATTGTGCCGTTCTTGTGACATATCACGAGCACCGTCGTCGGCTGTGGTTTTTCGAGGTAACGCTCCACCCCGTCCCAATGCTTCACTGCCTGCGCCTCCTTCACCACGACGACCTGCCGCTCTGCCATCATCGGATACCTGCGTGCCATGTCGGCAATCTTCGCCGCCGTGGTGTCAGCCCCGAAGACCACCGTCTGGTTGAAATCGCGTTCCTCCTCGCCCAGCGCGTTTTCTGAAATGAAATTGCATATAAGGTCGATGTAATACGGTTCGTCTCCCATCAGGATATATACGGGCGAATATTTCCCGGCCTTCAGGTCGCGCATCACGCTGTCGAAAGACACTGCCGACTTCTTTTCTGCCATATTCTTCGTTTCTTTCGGTTTAAATAAGTACCTTTGCGCCGTGCCATGTCCGGTATGCAAGGATTTGGGTTACAAAGTTAATAAAATGTTTCGACTAAACCTACCCGATTACGAAATAAAAATAAAAGAGAAGGACGGCAGGCCGCACATCTTCGATTTCCTGCGGCGCAGGTTTGTCGCACTGACACCCGAAGAGTGGGTGCGGCAGCATTTCGTGCATTTCCTTGCAGACCACAAGGGCTATCCTGCCGGACTGATTGCCAACGAGGTGGAACTGCACATCGGCGGGAAAAAACTGCGCTGCGACTCCATTATATATAACAAGGAGGCGAAACCGGTGATGATTGTGGAGTACAAGGCGCCAACGATACCAATCACGCAGCAGGTCTTCGACCAGATAACGGCATACAACATGCTGCTGCACGTGGACTATCTGACAATCTCAAACGGGATGCAGCATGTGTGCTGCAAGATGGACTACGGGCAACACCGCTATGGCTTCCTTAAGGAGATACCTGCATACGCGGAGTTGTGACACAGGCCGCAACGCCCTGTGAGAAAGGCGGATGTGGCAAAAATGAAAAAAACATGGAATATTGAGTTATGAAAAAGGCTACAATGAAGAACATAATAACGGGCGAGGAGAAGCGCGTTACACTGACTACCGAGCACCCCGCAGCGCGGTGCGGAATAGCCGTATGGGTGGATGGCGACGGAAAGGCATATTTCCCTGAAGACGTGCAGAACCCTTTCTACGAACTGAAAGAGGTGACAGACGACTGACAGCACAACAATCAATCCGCCATGCTGAAATTCCTGAAAGACTGGACGCTGCCTGTGGCCATCGCCACGGGAACGTTTTTCTACCTGCTGTTCTACTGCGTCCCGGCGCTCGACGACGCCGCAAACTGGTTCGGGCCGGTGTTCGACTTCATCTTCCCGTTCTTCGTGTTCCTCACCCTGCTCGTCACTTTCTGCAAGGTGGACTTCCACCAAATGCGCCCACACCGGTGGCACGCATGGGTAATGGCGGCGCAGGTGGCGCTCGTGGCGACAAACCTGGCAATCATTTTCTTTGTCGGCGACAGCGTCGAGCAGAAAATAATGTGGGAGGGAGTGCTTACCTGCATAATCGGCCCGTCCGCATCAGCCGCCCCCGTCGTCACCGGCAAGCTGGGAGGAAACATCAGCACGATGACCACCTTCACGCTTATTTCATCAATCGCCTCGGCGTTCATGATACCACTCGTGTTCCCAATGCTCGAGCACGATGCACAGATAACGTTCATGGCGGCCTTCCTCGTCATTCTCGAGAAACTGGCAATGGTGCTTGTCCTGCCGCTCGTCCTGGGCTATCTCATACGCCACTTCGCGCGCCCACTGCACCGCTGGATAGTGTCGCGACCCAACCTCGGGTTCTATTTCTGGGGCGTATCGCTATCGATAACCACTGGCATCACAGTGAAGAACATAGTTCACTCCGACGCATCACTCACCCTGCTACTGATGATTGCTGCCCTATCGCTAATAGTATGTTTCGTTCAGTTTGGGATCGGGCGCGCCATCGGCAGTCGCTTCGGCGAGAAGATAAACTCCGGGCAGGCCATGTTCCAGAAAAACACGTCACTGAGCATCTGGGTGGCATACATGTACCTCAATCCCGTGGCATCCATCGGGGCCGGCTGCTATGTGCTGTGGCAGAACATCATCAACTCGCTGGAACTGTGGGAATACAGGAAAAGGAATGCGAAATGACATGTCACGCCGCCCCACGGCAAATGTCCGCGTCAACAACAATCAACAAAAGACTGGCTTGCGGTTAGCTTCTTATAGTCATGCGACACATGGCAAACAGGAAGGCAAAACCGCCGAAATTGCAGTGCAAAGCCGCCGAAATTGATGAACAAAACCGCCGAATTTGCAGTACAAAACCGCCGAAATTGGTATGTAAACAGTCGTCCATTGAAAAGTATTTGACTTATTGATAATAAATAATACAATTACTTTACAAGGGGCGGCTACCTATGATTCCTGTATGAAAAAACGTAAAGTGATATTTCTACAAGGTTTTTTAGGGTTTGGCAAAGTATGGATAAGGCATCATGGGCAGGTGCCACGAATTCAAACCACACCTGCTCTGTAATGGTTCTGTTGGAAAACTGTCGTTTCATACTATAAAGGTACGAAAAGTAAGTTGTTTGCCACCTTTATTTTCGTTTGTGTAACTGTATTTATTACATTTTGATAATCATTTCTCAGAATGATCCGTTTCCATGAAATAATGACGAGTCTTATTGGCAATCCTTACCAACATCAACATAACCGGAACTTCCACCAGCACGCCCACCACCGTAGCCAATGCAGCCCCGGATTGTAAACCAAAAAGAGAAATAGCCACAGCAACCGACAATTCAAAGAAATTACTTGCCCCTATCATTCCAGCAGGTGCGGCAACATCATGGGGTAATTTCCACCATTTCGCCCAACCGTAAGCAACGAAGAATATCATAACCGTTTGCAACACAAGCGGAACTGCAATCAATAAGATATGCAGGGGATTGTTCAGTATCGTTTCTCCCTGAAATGAAAACAGTATAATAAGCGTTAATAGCAAACCACCTACTGTATAATTATCAAATTTCTTAATAAATACGTTATTGAAATATTCCACACCTTTGCGGCGGATAACCATTATGCGGGTAATGACCCCGGCAGCAAGTGGTATCACAACAAACAGCCCTACGGACAACAACATAGTGTCCCACGGGATCGATACGCCGCCAACTCCCAGCAAGAAAGCAACGATAGGAGCAAACGCTACCAATATGATTAAATCGTTCACTGCCACTTGTACCAGTGTATAAGCGGCATCCCCTTTAGTAAGGTAACTCCACACGAACACCATAGCTGTACAAGGTGCAGCCCCCAATAACACCGCCCCAGCCAAATATTCCTCGGCTAATCCAGCAGGTATAAAGGCTTTGAAAACCACATAGAAGAATAAATAGGCTATTCCGAACATGGTAAATGGCTTTATCAGCCAATTTGTAACACAGGTAACTATTATTCCTTTCGGACGCTTGCCTACATTCTTAACACTTTGAAAATCAACTTTTAGCATCATCGGATAAATCATTAACCAAATCAGGATTGCCACGGGTATAGACACGTTGGCATATTCAAATTTGCTTAATGTTTGCGGAATTGCCGGAAGCCATTGTCCTACGGCAATTCCAATAATGATGCATAAGGCAACCCAGATAGTCAGGTATTTTTCAAAAAATCCAATTCCTTTTTTCTTTTCCATAACAATAATTATTTAGCTTAATTGTGGTTTTAATTCGTTCAGGTAGAAGTCATAGAAACGGGCTTTTATTTCATCCCGTACCCGATGAAATTCACTGTTTATAAACTCTGGCGTTCCGATTGCTTCCGAGGGGTCGTCAAATCCCATGTGCAGTCTCTTTCCGACTTTACCAGTAAACACTGGGCAGCTTTCATTCGCCCCACCGCAGACCGTAATCACATAATCCCATTCCTGCCTTATATATAGGTTTACACTTTTAGGGATATGGTGGACTAAATCTATACCCATTTCATCCATAACCTTTACCGCCATCGGATTAACCTTTTCAGCAGGTTTTGTTCCTGCTGAAAAGACATCCAGTTTATGGTCAAATGATTGTAGAAAGCCATGTGCCATTTGGCTGCGGCAGCTATTCCCCGTACAAAGAATTAAAATCTTCATGTTTTTAATTATTTTTCCAAGCTATCAGGGCAGCATTTCCCTTTGACAATTCTTCTACTTTCTTAATCCAAACCAATTCATTTTGCGCCTTTGCCCGCAAGAAAGAATTTTCGGTGTCAGTTAATGACAAGCAAGCATTCACGATCCACCATTTATTATTAATCCCGGCACGTTGTAAATCCATTTGCAAACGTTCGGCTTCAAATACGGGTGTTGCTTAGGGCAGGGTCACAATAACGACTTCTGTTTCCTGCTGGTTTCTCAAACGTGGTAACAGCTTTCTTACGGAGGCGGGAGTGTCGCCATGTGTACGTTGTACTTCTTTATGGTAACTTTCCGTTGCATCCAGCAACAACAAAGTGTGTCCAGTAGGTGCGGTGTCAATGACTACGACTTCATTTTCTGCCTTATCGACAATTTCAGCAAAAGCCCTAAATACTGCAATTTCCTGCGTACACGGTGAACGTAAATCTTCCTCAATATATTCCATATCTTCGGCTGTCATTGTTTCCGCAGCTTTACTGCGAACCTCGTTTTTATAGGCTTCCAACACTTCCGCTTCGTCAATACGGCTTACCGTAATGCCAGCCTGAACAGCAAGGCTATAATTCAGATGGTTTGCCGGGTCAGTGGTGGTAAGATGCACCTTTGCGCCCAGTTTTGTTAATTTCAGGGCTATTTCAGTGGCTATAGTGGTTTTTCCCACGCCGCCTTTCCCCATAGTAAAAACAACCCTTTTACCTGATTGATAGAGGTCGTTTACCAGTTCATCCATCCCTTTGGCATCGGTAATCGGCTGATAGTTCGCATCATTTGTCAAATCATCATTGTAAAGCATCCGGCGGATATTCGCAATATTAGATAAATTGTATGACCGTAAAGGGACATAATAAGACGGATATTCCAGCAGTTCCGCAGGAATCTGTTTCAGGGCATTTTGCTGCCTGTCATATATCTGTTTCGATATGTTATCGGCTTCATCTAATTGCAGCAAAAGCCCGTTGATTACCAATAGCTGGTTTTTAATTCCCAGTAATTGCAATTCATGTGAAGAACGGGCGGCTTCTTTTAATGGTGCAATTTCAGGACGGCTAACCAATACTAAGCGGGTTGCGTTTGCATCCGAAAGTGTTTCAACTGCCTGCTTATAGATACCTTTCCGTTCTTCCAAACCGGATAATTGACCTAAGCAAGATGCACCGTGCGTACTCTCACTAATGAATGTACTCCACGCTGATGGTAGTTGTAACATTCGTAACGTGTGCCCCGTGGGGGCTGTATCAAAGATAATATGGTCGTATTCTTTTGCTTTGTTAGCATCCGTGATAAAATCGGAAAACTGGTTGAAAGCCGCAATTTCTACCGTACAAGAGCCTGAAAGTTGTTCTTCCATATTCTGAATTACACTTTCGGGCAGTTGTCCCCGGAAAGGAGCAATAACGCTTTCCCTGTATTCGGCTGCGGCTTGTTCCGGGTCGAGATTAACGACCGTTAAGCCGGGTACTTCTTGAATATCCGTGCCGTGTCCGTTCAGTGTTTGATTAAACACATCTTGCAGGTTTGAAGCCGGGTCTGTACTGATAAGAAGTATTTTCTTTCCATTATCTGCTAAGCCTACCGCAGTAGCACAAGCAATCGAAGTTTTTCCAACACCGCCCTTTCCGGTGAAGAAAAGATACTTAGTCAAGCCTGTATCTGACAAATTGAATGTTTCCATTTTTATATAATTGTCTGGTGAAAACTTATTTTACTGGCATAAAATCCAAATTGACACCCGTCCATTCACTCATTTGTTTTGTGGTAGGATAGGTTTTTGAAACAGCGATTTCGCCATCCACTAAAGTAATAGGCAGTGCATCTGCCCCATGTTTTTTCAGATGCTCGTTTACTGTTTTATTACTAACATACACTTGCGGTTCGTCACGTAAATTGTGACGGGTAACGATGATACCCTGTTTCTTCAATTTTTCAATAACAACCGCAATACGCATTAATTCAGGATCGATATTTGTTCCACAAAGACCCGTGGGGCAACACATTGCCGGGTCGAAAATTTCAATCTTTTTCATACTGTTATTATTTAAAATGATACTCCATGTTTAATTATAGATAAAAGACTACTGCATAATAAATTCCTACCGCAATAAAGAGGATGGCAACTATTTTACGAAACCATTTCTCGAATATTTGCATCCGGTTATAAAACTTACCCAATCCGGCAACGCTGTACGCTATAATCCATGCGACAAGTATCACGGGTAATCCCGTAGCAATAGCAAAAATTACAGGTAAGAGATACCCGCCCGTGTGTGCTGCTGACAAAGGCATAAGCATACCGAAATAAAATACTCCACTGGTAGGACAAAAAGCAAGGGCGAATAAAATACCCAACAGCATAGCCCCCCAACCGCCTTTAGTCCTCTTTTTCAAACTTTCACCGCCGATATTGACTTTCGGTAGATTGTGTTTTATTACATCGAGCATAAATATTCCAATGATGATTAACGCCGGAGCAATCAGCATTTCCCCGTACTTGCTTACAGCTTTTTGAACCATAAACATGCTTGCTCCCTCACGGAGAATAGGGATAAGGATAAAGCCAAGAACCGTATAACTTACTATTCTGCCGAAAGTATAAAGCAATCCGTTTATGAATATCCGGTGATGGTTTTCTATGTCCTTACTAATAAATCCTATCGCCGTTATGTTCGTAGCTAACGGACACGGGCTGACCGCCGTTAAGATCCCCAATAGAAAAGCTGTAATAGCAGGAATAGAACTGTTGTCTAATAGCGATTGAAGAAAGTCCATCTTACAACTGTTTTAACAATTCGTCAATCTTGCTTTTAATTCCCTCTTTAAACTTGTCCGGTGCATTTTTCGCATTGGAAAAACCAAACTCGGTCATATTGTTTACATTCTCTTTGCCGTCTTTCCAGCCGTTTACAAACAAAGACGACCATGTAACTTCGTACTTGTCTGCAATCGCTTCATTCTCTTTCTTTGAAATATCTATCACTTTATAGATAATTTTACCGTCTGCTTTTTCTTTTGAATAAAGGCTATCCAAAAGGGCAACTGTATTTGTTTCTATCGCCCGGCAAGTGATACACCGTTGCGCTCCATGAAAATAAAGAACCTCTATACGGTTAGACTGTACTCCTTCCGCTTGGTTTTCTCCGGTCTTTTTCTCTGAACCATTACCACAGGAAACCAAGACCAGTGTTGCAATCAGTAGATAAAATAATTTTCTCATAGTTCATTTTTATTTGGTTATCAACTCTTTCACTTCTGCAAGGGATAACTTCTTCCCGGCTGATACGACTTTGTCGTCAATCACCAAGGCCGGAAGCCCTAAAATGTTATACTCCATGATTTTCAACAAATCTTCCTCTTTGATAAGGGTTGCATCGCAACCTAATTCTGAAATAGCCTGTTTGGTAGTTTCGTACAAGGCTTTACAGCTTGAACACCCAGTTCCTAATACTTTAATTTCCATTGTCATTCCACTTTATAGTTAATATTATAATCGTAGTTCGTAGAACTGCGAACAATTATTCCAAAAAAAAGGTACTGCTATTCACAGCACGATGTACCTTTATATTTACAGTCCCCTAAAAAAGCTGCAAACAGTTTTCGGGCAAGTTCCCAGTTCTCCCGGTTTATGCAATACCGGACTTTGGGCGTTTCTATTTCTCCCTGAATTAAGCCAGCTTCTTTCAATTCTTTCAAATGCTGCGAAACGGTTGCTTTGGCAATGGGCAGTTCTTCGTGAATGTCACCGAAGAAGCAACTCTCTTGTTTTGCCAAGAAAGCAAGAATAGCCATACGCGTCGGATGTCCCATTGCTTTGGCAAAACGGGATATCTGTTCCAAATTTGTTGTGTACTTTTTATCTTCCATTATTCTATATGTAATATTGTTTGTCGTTCGCAAAATTACAAACAATATATGACATATGCAAGTAATATCGTTTTTTATGTCTAAGAAAAATATTAGGAGCAATTCTATATTGCGGTTTCAGGTCTAAGTTATTAATAATTCCATGTGAGAGCATCTTATGATTCCAGAATTCAAATGAATAGATGCTTCTGTCTCGCAGAGCACTTGCAAAATCACAAGTTGAGACCTTTGCAAAACGACGCTCCTTAAATCACATTTTCAAGAATCTCATCATTTTTTGTGCGAATTTGGAAAAATATAGGTTATATTGGCTCACATATATTGCTACGCCTCCAGTAAACCACATTTTAATGGAACTGGAGGCGCGAACGGCAATCAATGGCATACAAGTTGGCGGCAAGCGCCAATGCCTCATGGCACTTATGCCTCCTTTTTCTCGTCTGCCGCCTTCTTCGTGCGGCGTATCGCGCGCTTGCGCTTCGGCTTCTCATCCGCTGCCGGTTTGTCTGTCTTAACTCCGGCGAGTTCAGGATCTATCATTATGCGTCCGCAATATTCGCAGACGATGATTTTCTTGTGCATCTTTATGTCGAGCTGTCTCTGCGGCGGTATTTTGTTGAAGCAGCCGCCGCATGCGTCCCTGTTGACATAGACTATGCCGAGACCGTTGCGGACGTTCTTGCGTATGCGCTTGAAACTTGTCAGCAGGCGTTGCTCTATCTTCTGCTCGAGGTCCTTTGCCCTGACCTTCAGCCGGTCTTCCTCGGCGCGTGTCTCTTCCACGATTTCATCGAGTTCGCCCTTCTTCTCCTCGAGAGCCATATTGCGGTCTTCCATCACCTCCTTGTTCTTGCCGAGCTCGGCTTTCTTCTCCTCGATTTTCTCCAAAGCCTCGCGTATCTTCTTGTTGCACAGTTGCACTTCCAATTCCTGGAACTCTATCTCCTTGCTCAGCGTGTCATACTCCCGGTTGTTGCGCACATCGTCGAGTTGATGCTTGTAGCGCTCGATGCTCTGCTCCGCCTCCGCAATATCCTGCCTGCGCTGCGAGATGGCGTCCTGAAACTCCTGGATTTCATTCTCTATGCGCTCCACGCGGGTGTTGAGGCCGATGATTTCGTCCTCGAGCTCTTCCACCTCGAGTGGCAGCTCGCCCCTGATGGCACGCTTCTCGTCGATTGACGACAGTGTGGTCTGCAGTTGGTAGAGAGTCTTCAGTTTCTCCTCAACCGACAAATCTGTTGGATCTTTCTTTGCCATAAAACAATGTTCCCCCCTCTTTATCCCCTTCCGGGGAGGCCGCAACGGGGGCGAGGGCCATTCGTTAGTATTATTTTTACTTGTTTTCTCTTCTCCGCGTACTAAAAGTACAGTATCGGGTTGGTGCAGACCCTGCTCATCACAGTTCTCACCCCGGGACATTCCATCCCGATAATCTCCCTGAAAATTTCATTCGTGAAGCGTTCGCTCTGGTAGTGCCCTATCACCGCAATCTGTATTTCCTGCTCGTGGCCAAAATACTCATGGTACCGCATCTCGCCCGTGACGAAGGCATCCGCGCCGGCTCTCACCGCATCGCCGAGCAGGAACGAGCCAGCCCCTCCGCACACCGCGACGCGTTCTATGCTGCGCCGCAGCAGTTGGTTGGCCTGCACGCACTCAACGTCAAACACCGACTTAAGCATCTTTGTGAAATCGTCGGCAGCCATTGGCTCCGGCAGCGCGCCAATCACTCCGCTGCCTCCCCTCACCTCCGTTCCGTCGGTTGCCGTGGCACACTTCCCCTCGCCGAAGAAAGCCGTGGCCTGCAGCCCCATCTTCTCCGCCATCCTGAAATTCACGCCACCGCAGGCATTGTCCATGTTGGTGTGCATACTCACCACGGCAATGTCCTTCTTTATAGCCGCAATCACAGCCCTCTGCACGTCGTTCTCGCCGGCAATGCGCCGCAATGGACGGAAAATCAGCGGGTGGTGGCTCACTATCAGGTTGCACCCAGCTGCGGCAGCCTCTGCCACCACAGCCTCCGTAACGTCTATACACAATAATGCCCCTGATACTTCCGTCTCTGTCAATCCCAGTTGCAGGCCAGCATTGTCGTAGCTTTCCTGCAAGGGCAGAGGCGCGAAACGTTCAAGGGCGCACAGCACTTCTCTTACTTTCACGTCTTGTGAGTTTAGGGTGCAAAGATAGTGAAAAATAACGAGATACACGGTGCATACACAATGCAGCCCGCGTTATTTATCATTTTTTAACCGTCTGGGCAAATGTAATTATGTTATTTCTGATGTCTCCTGTTTTCAATGGCGACATTGCCGCCTTAAAGTCACCTATAGGGAAAATCCCACGACAAGTAGGGAAAATCCTTTGCCGAGGTGATTTTTTTTGTGTTCCTTTGTATCGTAAAAACAAAATATGAACAATTAAAACATAAGGATATGAAAAGATTTATCATCGCTCTTGCAGCACTTTTGACAATGGCAATCAATGCCGAAGCCATGAGCTATGAGCAGGCTCGCAGAGAGGCGCTGTTCCTTACAGACAAAATGGCTTACGAACTTAACCTGTCAGAGGATCAGTACGAAGCGGCTTACGAAGTCAACCTCGACTATCTTCTCAGCATTGACACAAGCGACGACCTTTACGGAGTCTACTGGACTCGGCGTAACCTCGACCTGAGTTACATCTTGTTCGACTGGCAGTACAGCACATTCTGCGCCGCAACCTATTTCTACCGTCCGCTATACTGGAACGCCGGCTACTGGCACCTCGGCATCTATGCACGATACCCACGGCGCACATATTTCTATTATGGCTATCCTGACTTCTGGTACACTTACCGTGGAGGACACAGCTGGAGATACAATGGCGGAAGAAGCTGGTACAGAGGACGCAACTGGGGACGCAGCCACGGATATGGGCGCGGAGGAGGATGGCGCGGCATGCGCGACGGCTTCGACCGTGGAGACTACCGGAACCGCAGGCCGGATGGTTACAGCGGACGTGGACGCGGCAATGGAAACTCTGGACACAACGGGAACTTCGGGAACAGGAGAGACTTCGGGAACAGGAGAGACTTCGGGGACAGGAGAGACTTCGGGAACAACCGCGACCGTGGAAAATTCAATAACGGCGGGACGGGACGTTTAGACCCCAACAGGAGCGTTGACATTTCAAACAGGATACGATTGGATGACAACTCTGAAAAAATCAGGCAAGACAGATTCTCAACCAGAACGCGCAGCGAAGGCACAATGTCAAGGAGACGGCCAGAAAGCGACACATACCGCCGCAGCAGCACACGCTCAACAGTGACACGCAGCAACGGTGCATTCGAAAGGAGCAACAACGACCGCGTCACAACAACCAGAAAACCTTCAAGCACGTTCACCCCAAGCCGCAGAAGCAGTTCGTTTGAACGCTCTGACCGAAGCAGCACGAGGAGCAGCACGACGTTCAGCCGGCCAAACGGCAGCAGCACGAGGAGCAGCGGGACGTTCAGCAGCGGCTCACGCGGAGGAGGCTCTCGTGGCGGCGGTGGTCACTTCGGTGGCCGCAGGTAGGAAACCGATTTAGAATAATTAATCTCCAAAGGTAAGCAAAAGTAATAATGATTGTTAGGAAAAGGAAATGACCTAAGTTAGGGATAACAAGACAGTCATATTGAATAGTCAACACGCCTCGCGATGTGAATTGCCGGGCGTGTTTTTTCGTTCATCATAATGCGCAAGATATGCGAGTCAGGAATAAGACTGTATGGAAATATGAATGTGAAAGTCAGTTAGTCAATACGATGGTGCGCACCTCCGCATTGCCCATACGCTCTATTTCCTTAATCTGCTTGTTGTGGTAGCGTGCCAGTATGGCCTTGTTTATTATCCCGTGCCCAACGGCGAACACCACCTTGCCACGGTAATTCTCACTTATGAAATCAAGGAAACGGGCGGCGCGCAGCAGTAGGCAGTCAAGTGACTCGACGTCTTCGGGGAAGGCCTCGCCCTTCAAGTCTGGTATAAACCGACCCGTGAACGCTCCCCAGTCACGCTCGCGCAGCAATGCGGTCGTCTCAACAGGCAGCCCACGCCGTTCTGCCACGATCCTGCATGTCTCAACGGCGCGGTCCAGGTCGCTCGACACGAAGGCGTCAATGTGCCTGCCGCTCATTTTATCTGCCAGCCTCCTTGCCTGCGCAATTCCCTTTTCGTTCAGTCTGCCATGCGTCTGTCCCTGCATTATCTGGTTCTCGTTGTCAAACGTCTCACCATGCCGTGCAAGTAATATGGTGGTCCTTTCGCCAGTCATTCACATTCTTTTACATTGTTGTTAGTTGCTGAAAAGCCGTGTTCAAGTGCCGCTTACACAAGTTCAAGCCCGAGCCTCTCCTGCATCTTGGCAATGGCCTCGTTATTCTTCACCAGTTCAACATACTGCTCCCGCCGTGTCATCACTTTTCCCACCTCGCTTTCTTCAGCTATCCGGTATGACACGGTTATGTCGTCGTTCTTCAGGTCGCGCACGAGTGTTGCACGTATATTTCCCTCAATTTTCGTTATCTCGTCAAGCAAAAGTTGGTTTTCCACCACCACCTCCACTTGTGGGAACTCCTTTATGTGCGGGATCAAGTTACTTATGCGTGCCGAGACACCGGCGAGTTGCTGCGGCATACGCTTGCACATGCCATACCACACCGACTGAAGTTCGTCTTCAGTGAAAGGCTTGTGTTCTCCAGTATCGGCATTTTCTTCCTTCTCACTGACATATTGGACGTTCTCGCCGGCTCTTTTCAGCCTTCGGAACGAGTAGCCGAGTTCATTCAGTTTGAAAGTCTTTCTTGGCCTCGCCACATCCTTGGGTGCTGCCACCGCCGGCCGGCCATCGACGGGTTTATTCTCCTCTCGCCCTGTCGCAGCCACCTGCTCTGCCGCGTGTTCTGACAAGGGTCGGTTGAATATCTTTCGGAACAGGGATTTCAATCTTCGGGGCTTCCGCCCCGCGTCAGGAACGTCGTCGTCCTGCTGTGTTATCTGCGCCACCTCTATGAGCGTGATTTCCACCAGCAGGCGTTTGTTGGTGCTCTGCTTATAGTTCACGTCGCACCGGTTCATTATCTTCAGAGCCCTGAAGAGGAAATCCGCCGTGCAGCGGCTGGCCTGCCCTGCATACCTTTCTGACAGACGCTGGCTCGTCTCGAGCAGTTCCACCGTCTGCGGGTCTTTAGCCATCAGCACGTTCCTCACATGCTTCGCAAGTCCCGTTATGAAGTTCCCCCCGTCGAACCCATTTGCCAGCACGCTGTTCAGCAGCACCATTATGTCCGCTGCCTTATTGTCGAGCGCGAGGTCTATGACGCGGAAATAGTTGTCGGAATCAAGAACGTTGAGATCCTCTATCACCTTCTTGTACGTCATGTCGCCCTGGCAGAACGATGCCGCCTGGTCGAAAATGCTGAGTGCGTCGCGCATACCTCCGTCGGCCTTCTCGGCAATCACCTCCAGAGCCTCCTCCTCGTATTTTATGCCCTCCTTCTCTGCCACCATCTTCAGGTGCGCCACGGTGTTCCTTACGGTCATCCGCTCGAAGTCGAATATCTGGCAGCGCGATATGATTGTAGGCAGTATTTTGTGTTTCTCCGTTGTCGCGAGTATGAATATGACATGTGCCGGCGGCTCCTCGAGTGTCTTGAGGAACGCGTTGAATGCCGCCGTTGACAGCATGTGCACCTCGTCGATTATGAACACCTTGTATTTTCCCACCTGCGGCGGTATGCGCGTCTGCTCCATCAGGGCCTTGATGTTCTCCACCGAGTTGTTGCTTGCCGCATCGAGTTCGAATATGTTGTAGGACCGTTGCTCCATGAACGACTTGCAACTCTCGCACTCCCCGCACGCCTCGCCTTCGGATGTCGGGTTACTGCAGTTTATTGCCTTTGCGAAAATCCTCGCACACGTCGTCTTCCCCACTCCGCGCGGCCCGCAGAACAGGTAGGCGTGTGCAAGTTTGCCGCTTTTCACCGCGTTCTTAAGCGTCGTGGTGAGAGCCTGCTGCCCCACAACGGTGTCAAACGTCATCGGACGGTATTTCCTTGCAGAAACGATATATTCCATTTTATCTATCTGTTTTAACTTCCTTCATAAGTCAAGAAGTTAAGACAGCACCCTTGCCTTAACCATTCTTTAATACAGCCTCCTTTCTCAACTTCCCCTCATTTTTTCCATCAACAAAATCTCCGGGCGATACTCGAAGTGCATGGTGTCGTAGTGATACCACCGTCCGCCCCATATAAAGCCGTGTTTCTCGAAAATCTCGACTATCTCATGCGGCATCTTGTTCCTGTATGGCACTTTGTCAGTCTCCTTTGCACCGGGCCTTGCCCACTGCCAATAGGTCTTGTAGTTGCCGCCAATGTCTATCGTCATGCCGTAGGAGTGCGCGCTCTGCCGCTTCGCCCCGCGCACCTGCCGCCAGTAGAACGACCCTTCCGACTTCAAGTAAGCCCTCATACCGTGTAGTTTTGCCAGTTCGTCGCGCACTGCCTTGAGATGTTCTGCCGCACCGTTCACCGTTGTGAACAGCACGCTTTGCCCGAACCAAGGCACACTTACAAGATGTTTACGCACCTCTGCCGCCGAGCGGCCGTACATCTTCTTGAACAGTGCCTCGTTGCGGCTGCGCCCTGCGTCCTGCAGGAATTCCGGTATCCACGAACTCGTGTCGTAACGGAACGAAAACATATCCTCGATGTCGGCGTCGTCGAGTTTCTGCACGAACGACTTGTCCCTGCCGTCATCATAAATCATCTCGCTGCCGTCCCTGAAGATAATCCTGTTGTCGCGGTAGCCCTTTATGAAATCGGGATAAGCCTCAATCAATGCCCTCGCACCGGCAGGTATTCCACCAGCACCGTCCGTTTCGTCCACTCCACCGCTCCTGGCGGCAGACGGCAACGCGGACACCTCTTTCCTGCCGGTTATGTCCGTCCTTTCCTTACACCCCAATCCAACAGCAAACACTGATGCCATCACCAGTGTTGCTGTCACTATTGAAAATATCTTCCTCACCATACAACCACTCTATTCGTACCTGTGCAGGAATGTAATGTTGTAGTTCTCATACTTGTTGAACTCGCGCGCCGGCACCTCATTGCGCCACGGACTGTACCATGACTGCGAATTGAAGTAGTCACGCAGTTCCTCATCATTGAAGCGCCTGCCGTGGCGTGCGTATATTGAGTTCTTCAGGACCCTTATCTGTCCCTTGTCCATGTTGTAGATGTCATCGTAGGTCACATAACTTGATGACAGCCAGTCATACTGCGTCCCCCATACCGTATTCCTGCTGGTGTTTTTCCTGTTGCGTTTCACAGTGCGGTTTTTGCGTGGAATAGACGGGATCTGTGCCTTTGCCTCATATACTCCCGGCAAGGCCATCATTGCAGTAAGCAGGATGACCGTCAAAACTCTTTTGCTCTTAAAAATTCTCATAGTCATTAATTTTAAAGGATTTGTGTAATGAAGTAATATTATTGCATACAAAGATACGAAAATTTTTATTATCGCACAACTTCTTTATCATTAATTAACACATAATATACCTTGGGCGAATTACGTAAGCAAGTGCAAGGTTACGATTTTTCCCTGAATTGACTAACTTGTTTCTGCAACTTGAGACATTAACTTAGTTTCAATTCCATAAACTTCCAAATGCCTGCAATCTTTTACCTTTTGTGGAACAATAATCACTGAATACAGACTTTACCCAACAAAACAGTCATATTCTGAACAGTAAAACAAAGAAAAATTAGTTTGCTGTTCATTTTTTCACTATCTTTGCAGCATGATTATGGACTTAGAACATATCGGCAACATTCCAGTAAGCACTTCTGCAATATCCTCATTGTTTCCCGGGGTGAAGGCTGGCAATCACAAGGTGCGTAACCTTGAATTGAGTGGAAAGATTATCAGGCTAAAGAGGGGACTCTATGTCGTTGACCCCTCCATATCACATGTCGCGCTATCCACAGAGTTGATAGCCAACCATATCTACGCGCCATCGTATATATCCATGTTGTCGGCTCTGCGATATTATGGACTGACACCCGAAACTGTATATACCACACAGTCAATGACAATCAAGCACTCACGCAGTTTTGACACCCCCGTAGGTCGCTTTGACTACCATTTCATGAACCGCGACGCATTTCACATCGGAGTCACCATCATAAACAAGCAAAACTACTCATTCCTGATGGCAACCCCGGAAAAGGCTCTCTGCGACCTCATTGCCAATTCGGCCCAAGTGAACCTGCGATACACGAAGGATGTTGAGGTGTATCTTGAAGAAGACATACGTATGGGAATTGACGGCCTTCTCAATATGGACATAAACATATTCGAACAATACGTCAAGGCCGGAAAGAAGCCAAAATCTATTCAGACAATTATTAATTATTTGAAGCGATGAACGATACATACAATCAGATGTTGTCAAAGTACAACCAGACAACCGAGCAACAAAGGCGTAACGCCATATTCGAAGTTAACCAACAGATAATACTCGCAGGTCTATACAGTGGTGGGTTCTTTGACGTGGCAGCCTTTTATGGCGGCACATGCCTGCGCATATTCCATGGCCTTCAACGTTTTTCGGAGGACATGGACTTCTCTCTTCTTGCACCAAACGACAACTTTGACTTCACACAATACTTCCAGCCCATAATAGATGAATTTGCATTGGTTGGCAGAGAAGTTGAAATAAAGAAGAAAGACAAAAGGAACTTTGGAAAGGTGGAATCCGCCTTCATAAAAGACAACACCGATGTATATGACATTACTTTTAACACGGAAAAGTCTGTTAAGATCAAGATTGAAGTTGACACGCAGCCACCATTGAAATTCAATACGGAACAGAAACTTGTCCTCATGCCAAAGTCGTTTATGGTTCGTTGTTTCACCTTGCCCGACCTATATGCAGGAAAGATGCACGCCTTGGTGTATCGCGCATGGAAAAACCGGGTGAAAGGCCGTGACTGGTATGATTTCGAATGGTATGTACGCCACAGCATCCCGCTCGGTTTCACTCACTTGCATGAACGTGCCATCCTGTTCAATCAAGAAGACATAAGCAAAGAAACGTTCATTGAGAAACTAAAGGAACGGCTCTCGAAAGCCGACATCAATCAAGTAAAGGCGGATGTCATGCCGTTTGTAAGCAATACAAAGGAACTCGACATTTGGTCGAAAGAGTATTTCCTTGAGCTGGCAGACATGATAAAATTTGAATAGGCATATATTGAAAATCAGCGCAACTGGCATGCAATGCCTAATTGCACATGCTGGCGGTGTCCTCATTTTTCTCGTTTTCAGCACTTTTTCTTTGGTGTTAAATGACAAATGAGTAACTTTGTGCAATGAAAAAACGAAACGACACGAACCACGACAGGACAATCTTGCCTGCCGAGTGGGAGCCGCAGGGCGCGGTGATGATGACATGGCCGCACGCCGCAACCGACTGGCTGCCATACCTTGACGAGATAACAGGGACATACCTGCAAATGGCCGAGGCGATCGCAAGGCACGAGAAACTGATAGTGGTGTCGCCCGACAAGAAAGACACTGAGGCGAAACTGCGCGCAAGACTCGGCGAGGAACTCGTGGCAAACATAATCATTGTTGAACTGCCAACAAACGACACATGGGCGCGGGACCACGGCTTCATCACGCTTCGCGGCAGCGACGGCAGCGCGGTGCTGCTCGATTTCCGTTTCAACGGATGGGGAGAGAAGTTCGAGGCAGGGCTTGACAACGAAATAAACCGTGGATTGCTGGAGGCACTGAAGGCCGGCGCCGCGCTACGAAACGAAAAGCCATTCAGATACGAAAGCCACCTCGACTTCGTTCTCGAGGGCGGATCAGTCGAGAGCGACGGACGCGGAACGATTTTCACCACCGCCTCATGCCTGCTCGCGCCGCGCCGCAACCAGCCGCTGACGCGCAGGGAGATTGACCGGAAACTGCGCGAGACGCTTCGCGCCGACAGGATAATATGGCTCGAGCACGGACAACTCGCGGGCGACGACACCGACGGACACATCGACACCATCGTGCGCCCATGCCCAGACGACACCATATTATATATAAGGTGTGACGACCCGTCGGACGGGCATTACGCCGACTTCAAGGAAATGGAAAGGGAACTGCAAGACCTGAGAACACTGGACGGCAAGCCTTACAGGCTGCGGCCACTGCCTTTCCCAGACCCGATATTCCACGATGGCGAGCGGCTGCCGGCAACCTACGCCAACTTCCTCGTTATCAACGGGGCGGTGCTCGCGCCGACATACGGACAGCCGGAGAACGACGCGAAGGCGATTGAGACACTGCAGGAGGCGTTCCCCGACCGCGAGATCATACCGATAGACAGCACCATCATCGCACGGCAGCATGGCTCGATACACTGCTGCACGATGCAGTTCCCAAAGGAAATGGCGTTCTGAACAAGCAAGACAAACGGAAAAAGCAACAAGAGATATGAGAGAACTGAAAATAGGTATGCTGCAACAGCACAACACGGCAGACATGCGGCACAACATGGACCGCCTGGCAGCGGGCATCGAGGAACTCGCCGGACGCGGAGCGCGGCTCATAGTGCTGCAGGAACTGCACAACTCGCTCTACTTCTGCCAGACGGAAGACGTTCGTAAATTCGACCTCGCCGAAACAATCCCCGGGCCGTCAACGCAATTCTACGGCAAACTGGCACGGCAATGCGGAGTGGTGCTGGTGACATCGCTGTTCGAGAAACGCGCCGCAGGCCTCTACCACAACACCGCCGTGGTGATCGAGAAAGACGGAAGCATCGCCGGGAAATACCGCAAGATGCACATCCCGGACGACCCGGCATACTACGAGAAATTCTATTTCGCGCCCGGCGACATCGGCTTCCGCCCCATCGACACGAGCGTGGGACGGCTCGGCGTGCTGGTGTGCTGGGACCAGTGGTATCCCGAGGCCGCGCGGCTCATGGCACTGCGGGGGGCAGAGATACTGATATATCCCACGGCAATAGGCTACGACGCCAACGACAACGGGGCGGAACAGCAACGGCAGCGCGAGGCATGGACAACAGTGATGCGCGGCCATGCCGTGGCCAACGGGCTGCCGGTCGTCGCGGTGAACCGCGTGGGGCTTGAGCCGGCCGAACCGCAGTGCGGGGCGGCAAGCGGCGATACCGCCGACGGGGGAATACAATTCTGGGGATCGTCGTTCGTTGCCGGGCCGCAAGGCGAACTGCTGCACCGCGCACCGGAAGACGGCGAAGAGGCGTTTGTCGCCACAATCGACCTCGAACGCAGCGAGAACGTGCGCCGCTGGTGGCCGTTCCTGCGCGACAGGCGCATAGACGAATACAAGGACATGACGCGGCGGTTCATCGATTAGACCACGAGACATGGCCTGCATTCCGTACTCAACGGCAAGGCAAACACGGCGTATTTGGTAAGTAAACACGGCGTGTTTGGTCAGTAAATTCGGCGTGTTTACTTACCAAACACGCCGAATTTGCTTTCTTGCAAGCATCAGACTGCGAGCCACCGCGCCATCAACTTGCAACCCGAAGGACATCAATCACAAATCGGTTTTCTTCCCGAAAGAAGGGTCTATCCTGACAAATGCGGAAACGGCAAATGTCACCAGGCAAAGTCCCATTATGATTATGAAGAACATGTTGTAGCCCACGGCATCCTTCAGGTAGCCCGACACCATGCCCGGCAGCATCAGCCCGAGATATGTTATGCCGGTGCAGATGGCATAGTGGGATGTCTTGAACTCGCCCTTGCAGTAGTACAGCATGTAGAGCGTGAGGGCGGTGAAGCCGAGACCATAGCCAAACTGCTCCACGAAAAGGCAAGCACTTATGACGAAAAGGCTTGACGGCATGGCGAAACTCATCCACACATAAACGATGTCGGGCAGGGTGATGGCGCACACCATCGGCCAGAACCACCGCTTGAGACCGTCGCGCCCGGCAAGCATGCCACCTATTATGCCTCCCACCGTCAGCCCTATCAGCCCGACAGTGCCGTTCGCCAGACCATAGTCCACAGGCGTGAGTCCCAGCCCTCCCTCGGAGTTGGGGCGCAGCAGGAACGTCGCCGTCATCTTGGTGAGCATCGCCTCGGGCAGGCGGTAGAGCAGGAAGAAGAGCATTGCGAACACCACCTGGCGCGCCGGGAACTTGCTGAAGAACGTCACGAACATCTCCCTTATCCCCACGAGGACATCGTGTGCGGACGTCTTTGCGGTCTTGTCCTCCGCAGGTCGAGGCATGATAAAGCCGTGGTAGAGCCAAAACGCGATGAAAAGTCCGGCAAGACCGTAGAACACGAGGCTCCACGCGAATGCCTTCTGGTTGCGGAACGTCAGTTGCAGCACACCGGCAACCGGCACGAGAACGCCATTGCCGAATATCACCGCGAGGCGGTAGAACGTGTTGCGGATGCCAACATACCACGCCTGGTCGTGGTCATCGAGCTCGAGCATGTAGTAACCGTCGGCGGCAATGTCGTGGGTGGCGCTGCTGAATGCCATCAGGAAAAAGAAGAACATCGTGCCCTGAAACCAGAACGAGGCGTTGAGCGTGAACGCCACGCCGGCAAGCGACGAGCCGAGCAGCGCCTGCATTGTCAGCACCCACCACCGTTTCGTCTTGTACAGATCCACGAAGGGGCTCCAGAACGGCTTGATGACCCACGGCAGTCCGAGCCAGCTCGTGTAAAGGCCAATCTCGCTGTCGCTCATTCCCAACTGCATGTACATCACCACAGCCACCGCCATTACGATGACGTTTGGCAGCCCCTCGGCGATGTAAAGTGTGGGAATCCACGTCCACGGGTTTCTTCCACACCTGTGTTTTTCCTTATTCAAAAGACGTTCGTCCATCATTTTGTCATTCCTTTCGTTTTTTTACCATATCCGCAAAATTGCCCGGCATCAGCGGTAAGCCCGCTTTATCTCGGCATCCTTATAGTAATGCAGCAGTATTTCCTCGTAGTTGTAGCCACGCTCGCCCATCACGGCAGCTCCAATCTGGCAGAGGCCGACGCCGTGCCCCCACCCTTTCCCGTGCAGTGCGAACGTATCGCCGCGTTTCTCCACTTCGAAGTTTGAGCTCAGCAGGTGCGTCTCGCTCAACGCGCGGCGTATCTCAAGTTCCTTGCCGATGATGAACGAGCCTTTGCTGCCGACTATCTTCAGTCGCCAAATGCGCCCGCTCTTTCCGCGCGCGAGCGGCTGCAGGTCGATTATCTTCCCGAGGTTCACCTTCAGTTTGTCCTCTATTATGCCCCGCAACCGCGCCTCGGGGTATTCCACCGTCCACTCGTAGAAATCGGTTGTCTCGCGGTCGTAGTCATTAAGCACCTGCGCGAGTATGCTCTTGTCGCGCGTGTCGCAGAACGCCCTGCCACCTTCCGCCGGCACGTCTGCAACCGAACTGAGGTAATGCATCGGTGTGTCTTCCCAGCAATACTGGAACTCCTCCGTCACCCCTCCGCAGCATTTCGAGAAACGCGCGTCGCAAATCTCTCCGCCGTATGTCAGCACCTGTCCCCTCGTGGCGCGCAACGCCTCGACGACATTCGGCCGCGAGGCATTCGTTATGCCCTGGTAACGCTGGCAATGGTCATCGGCGCACACATCGAAGATGGTGTGGTCCTCGCGTCCGTACCATCTTATCAGTTCGCTGTCCGACTTGACGAACGAGAAGAAAGCCCCCTTTCCTCCGCCGTCGCCGGCACGCCGCTCCATCTGTGCGAGCAGCCACGAGCGTGAAATCACGGCGTGGGCCTTGAGCAGTTCGGTAGATGCCGACGCGCTCATCTCGCTCGATATAACGCTCGCGAGATAACTTTCAACGGGCAGCTCGTTGATGGCGCAAATCCTGTCTGCCTCAACCACGAAGCGCAGCGAGCCGAGGAATGTCTGTTTCTGCTTGCGTTCCCAGTGGAAGTCGCGCCCTATCGTCACGTTGCCTATCGAGAACGAGGCATCAGGCGACTTCGGCCTGAACACCAGTTCGCGGTACTGCTCGCCGTTCCACAGTATCCCGCCCTCGCAGAACAGCACCTCCTGCGTTCCCGCGAGTGTCTCGCCCTTTGCCGTGTAAGTGCCGTTGAGCGAGAAAACGATTTTCTCCGCACTCAGTATTCCCACCTGCACCGCCGGCTCTTTCTTGATTCCCGTGTCATGCCGCGATGCCGCATGTTTGTTTTTCAATGTCTCCACCATGGTCTTGAAACCGTCATCGGATATGGCGACCTCCCTCAGGATGCCCTCTGCCATTGCAGGCGTGATGCGCCCGAAATCCTCCTCGCGCGGCGTTATGATAAGTCCTGCCATGTCGAGTGCGCCCGGGCTTATCATCATCTGCCCGTCGTTTCCGGCTCCATAGCATTCCGGACGGTGTTTCCTGCGTGGAAGAACCACCATGAGGAAATCGTCTCCGCTTCGCCAGCCCACGATGTTCATCATCGGTTCCGTGCCGTCCTCTGCCGGCGGCATCGCCTTGTACAGTTCGCGGAAGAGCCGTTCGCCGGTCTCCTGCGAGCTGCTCCTGACGAGCAATGCTGGCACGGCATACCCGTCTATCGTCCAAATCCCCTCCCCGTCGTTCAACACGATGGCAGGCGACAGCGTTCTCGACAGTCGTTGCCACTCCGCCTGCAGTGGCAGCAGCATGCCCGAACCTGCCTGGAAATGCAGATGGTCTGGTGCCGACGCGCCGCACCTGGGACCGTTATAGAAGACGGTTAGCCCGGGATGCCGCTCCAATATCCTGTACATCTCGCCGTAGTTGCCCACTATCGACTGTGGCTGATGGCGGCGCGACGGTATGGTGAAATGGCGTGGGAGGATGGGGAAAGGATTGAGCAGCAGTTCAAAGCGCGGGTCCAAGTCCTTGGACATCTGTTCCGCAGGGCGGTTCTTCCCGCACAGGAAACACGGACGTTCCTCTATCGCCTGCCTGCCGATGTCCGCGCCGGTGGAAACAATCCTCGCGGGGTTGAACTGCACCTTCATTGTCAGCCGTTCCGTCACGAGGTCACGCGTCATCACATTCTTCAGGTCCAGGTATCGTTTTTTTGCGTCAGCCCAGGTTTCAATCTGCCTTATGAAGAAACGCCTCAGCGAGCCGTCGCCATTGTCATTCATCCCGCGCTCGTTCAGCCGCTGCCGCGCCTTCAACTCCATCGTGCGCAGGCGGTCCTTGTACAGGTTGTTGGCATTCACCTTCTCAACAGACAGTGCGGCGTCGCTGTTCCCTACCCAGCGGCGGCAGAGATAGAGTTCCTTGAATATTCGGCCTATTCGGTACATCCTGCTGAATATCAGCCCCATTGCATAGTCTTCGCCGTATGACGTGTTCGGCAGCTTCACTTGCCGCAGGAAAGGGGTGAAGAAAGCGCGCGGCGCACCCAGTCCGTTGATGCGCAGTGCATTGTTGGGGCCATTCCCGTCGGTCCATTCCGCGTGGCTTATCAGTCCCGGCGGCAGCGTGTTGAGGTCGAAGTCGCACATGCGGTAACTCCCCACCACCATCGCCGCACCTTGTTTTGCGAACGCGTCAACCATCTGCTGCAGCGTTGCCGGCGACGAATACAGGTCGTCGCTGTCCAGCTGCACGGCGAAACGCCCGCAACGTGAGTCGTTCACCGCCACGTTCCAGCAACCGCCTATGCCGAGGTCGGTGCGTTCCGGCACGATGTGTACAAGTCGCCCGTCGGCATATTCGCCAAGCAGGGCTGTGGTGCGGTCGGTGGAATGGTTGTCCACGACAATGACATTATACTTGAAATCGGTCTTTTGTGCCAGTGCGCTGTCCACTGCGTCGCATATCGTTTTCTCACGGTTTCGCACCGGTATTATGACCGATGCCTCGACGTCGAACGGCTGCTCGTTGAAGTCCGGCACGCCATACGCACCAGTGTCCACCAACGCCCCTATCGCCCCGAGGTGCTCCGTGACGGCACGTTCCATCTCCGCCTGCACCTCCTTGTTTGCCGGGTCCACATAGTCGAACTGCTTCACTCCGCTCGCACGCAGGTCATCCTCGTCCTCGGTGTACAGCGGTTCGTCGATGTGGAACAGTTCGCCGTGGCGGCTGAGATACAGTCGCAGTTCGTAGAAACCGGCATACCGGTATTCGGAGGCTGCGTGTCCGTCAACGAAAGAATGCAGGAGACCGGTCCTTACGAGTACGGCTGAGCCGAAATCGAAGTCATCGCGCACGCTGCCGGGCTGATAATCTATCACGGGATGCGTCGTCCGGCGGCCATTCATTATCTGAAAACGGTCGCTGTAAACCATCGCCGCCCCTGTGTCCCGCGCCACTCTCTCCATCCGCTGCAGTGCATAAAGTCCAAAATTCAGTGGCGCGGCTTTTGTCACGAGCAGCGAGAAATCAGCCTCGGCACACTCCCCTATCCTGCGTATCGCGGCGGCCGAGAGGATGCTGTCGGCCTCTATCGCCTCACAGCCATCGGGAACGGCCGTCGCGGCGTTACTACCCTCCGGCGCAACCAGGAAAATCCTGTTCACTATGTTACTGCCACGCAGTTCGCCCAAAGTCCCTGCCAGTGCCTCAATGTCGCGGCACGGCAGGAAGCAGTCAATCTTCTGTATCATTTGTGTTTAATGAAATATTACACGTGTATCTGGAATACATTTCGATATACACTTCATATCTTTATGTCGTCTGCAATTATTGTCTTGCTGCAGGATATGTCCCATGCCGCTAAGATTTTTTGTCGAGGCTTTCATATACCGAGTGGTTGCTCTTGTATTCCGGCACAATCTGTTTCATCTGTCTCACTGTGAGCATGTTGTCGAACTCATAACTGTCATGTATGAGTTGCTCTATCTGTTTTTTCACGGTGTCGAAATCATATTCCCTAACCTTTGCGATCCTTATCTTGTCGTTGAATGTTGGCATGGTTATCTCCTTGTCGTTCAGCACCTCCTCGTAGAGTTTCTCGCCGTCACGCAGTCCGGTGAACTCTATCTCTATGTTCTTTGCCCCGCTAAGTCTTATCATGCGCTTTGCCAGGTCAACTATCTTCACCGGCGCGCCCATGTCGAACACGAACACCTCGCCGCCTTTTCCCATCGTCACTGCCTCAAGAACCAGTTTGCAGGCCTCGGGGATTAGCATGAAATACCGCAGTATGTCGGGGTGTGTCACGGTGACTGGCCCACCGTTATTTATCTGTTCGCGGAATATCGGTATCACCGAGCCGTTCGAGCCAAGGACATTGCCGAAGCGCGTTGTCACGAAACGCGTCACCCCGGTCAGTTTGCCTTCCTTTACCGCCCGGTCGAGACTCTGTACATAAATCTCGCAAATACGTTTCGAGCATCCCATCACATTTGTCGGGTTCACGGCCTTGTCGGTGCTTATCATCACGAATTTCTTAACCTCGTATTTCACCGCGAGGTCGGCAATGACGCACGTCCCGCAGATGTTGTTCTGCACGCTCTCGCACGGGTTGTCCTCCATCATGGGCACATGCTTGTATGCAGCGGCGTGGAACACATAGTCGGGGCGGAACTGGTTGAAGATGGTTTCCATGCGCCCCTTGTTGCATATCGTCGTCACGATTGTCTCGGCTTTTACCTCCGGGAAGTCGTTCTTCAGCATCAGCCTGACGTTGTGCTGCGGTGTCTCCGCCTGGTCAACAAGTATCAGTTGCGACGGGTGGAACTTTGCCACCTGCCGCACAATCTCGCGCCCTATGCTCCCTGCGGAGCCTGTCACCATGATCCGCTTCCCTTTCAGCAGGCTCATCATGGCGTCGAGGTCTATGTTTATCTCCTCTCGCGGCAGCAGGTCCTCGACCTCTATCTCGTGCAGTTGCGAGGCGTAAATGTCGCTCTTGCCGTCCCATTCCGTTGCCAATGGCATCATGAATATGGATATGCCTTTCTCTATTAGCATGTCAACCAATGCCGTCTGCTTTATGAAGTCGTCTTTTTTCAGCGGTGACACGAAGAAGGTGTCCGCCTTTTCCTTCTCCATCATTTTCAGAAGGTTCCTGTCGTTGCGATAAACCTTAACGCCCATGAGCATCTTCCCGACGATGTCGCTCGCATCGCTGACGAATCCCTTCAGCTTGTACGACATGTCGGTGTCGTTCAGCAGCGAGCGCGCTATGCTCACGCCGCCTGTCTTAACGCCATAGATGAACACGCCGCGAGCGTCCTGGTCGCGCTTGTAGAACTCGTACATGTATTTCACTATCATGCGCACGGTCCACATCACGGCGGTTGCCAGCACGAACGTCATTGCCAGTTCGCGTATCCTTATCTGTACGAAATAGATGTCATACTTGAACACCTGCCTCATAAACGCAATGGCAAACCCGCCGATGAAGTTGGCGAAGGCTATGCGGTGGATGTCGGCGAACGACGTGTATCTCATCACCCCCGAGTAGGTGTGGAAAATCTTGAAGCCTATTATGTAGAACACGAGATAGAACAGCAGTGTCCCTAAAAGCGGCATGAGCTGGCTCGCGGTGGCGGCGGCTCCCCATATCATCGTGTGGCTCACAAGACCGCTCATCACCACCACAAAGCAGTCGAAGGCGAAGACGCACCAGTATGGCAGCGCGTCCTTGGTGAAATACCACTGTGAGAGTTTATAAAACAGTTTCATTTTATTCTTTTATTATTCAACAGAAATGTTTCCGGAACGCATACAGGGCAAACCTGCATGTGTTGTATGCGGCGCGCCATGCAGGCAGGTGCTCGTTGATGGTCTGGATGTCATATACCTGCTTCAGGCTCGCCAACTTGTTCGACGACAGCGAATGTCTGACGATGCGGTATTTGACGAGCGGCTCCTGAATGCAGAAGGCATACGGCACGCGCCTGAGCAGCATCAGCCATGTGGCATAGTCCTGCCCCGACCTGCGCGGCGGCATGGCGAAACGCCCTGTCATGTCCCTGTCGATGACAACGCTCGAAGTGGCAATCACGGTCTTATGCAGCAGATAAGAATAATCCACCCTCGCCGGTATGCGCCTCACCTTGCCCTTTGCCGCCCCCGCCTCGTCAACAGTCTGTATCTCGGTGAAACAGAATGCGAGGCCGCTCTCCTCCATGAGCGCTATCTGCCGGCCTAACTTCTGCGGCTGCCAGATGTCGTCACTGTCGAGAAAAGCGATGTATCTGCCCCGCGCTATGTCCATCCCCTTGTTGCGTGCGGCGGCGGCGCCGCTGTTCTTCTCCATGTTGACGAGCCTTACGCGCCCATCGCCGCAGTGGCGTTTTATGATGTCAACGGAGTCGTCTGTTGAGCAGTCGTTAACGAGAATAAGTTCCCAGTCTGCATAATCCTGACTGAGAACCGACATTATTGTCTGTTCAAGGAAGCGTCCGGCATTATACACCGGCACGATGACCGACACCTTCGGCATTCGTTTTCCCCCGCTTTGCAGCCCCATAATCAATATATCGGTGTGAGCCAGTCGCTGTATTCCTCATGTTTCCCGGTCAGCACGTCATGGTAGGTGTTGGAAAGCAGCCTTGTAAGCCGCCCGCATTCACCATCCGCCACGGGGTAGCCGTCGATGCCGACCACCTGCGTTATCTCCATTGCCGAGCCGCACAGGAACGCCTCGTCGCAGATGTATAGTTCCGTCCGGTCGATGTCCCGCTCAACGGTCCTTATGTCAAGCAGCTCGCGTGCCATGCGTATTATCGTGTCGCGGGTGATGCTCTCCAGCACCGATGCCGTGCATGGCGGCGTGACCAGGGTGTTGTCGCGCACCATGAAGAAGCAAGAGCCGGGTCCCTCCGCCACCTTTCCGTGGCAGTTCATCAGTATCGCCGTGTCATAACCGTCCTGCCGCGCCTGGAGGTGGGCCATCCTGCTGTTTATGTAGTTTGCCCCCACCTTCGCCCTCGGCGAAAGGTTGCTGTCACTGATGCGCTCCCACGAGCTCACCTGGCATTGCAGTCCCTTCTTACCGTCTATCAGCGTGCGTCCCCTCGGGATTGGTGCGATGAACATGTTCACCGGCTCGCACGAGCTCCACGTACCGCCAAGGCCATCCACAAAGACTGTCTGCCTGACCTGAATGTCTTCCTTGTAGCCGTTGGCACGCACCACATCGACGAGTCCCTTCCTGAAGTCATCGGTGGTGTAAGGGCTTTTCATGCGGAAAATCTTTATCGAGTTCAGCAGTCTTTTATAGTGGTCGTCCAGCCGGAATGCGTACAGTTGCTGCCTTTCCCCGTTCCAGTAGCAGCGTATTCCCTCGAATACGTTTGCTCCGAACTGCGCCGTCGGCGAGAGGACGTTTATCATCGCCTCCTTCACCGGGATGAGTTTCCCTCCCAGCCAAATCAGTCTCTTGTCGTTGTCCATATCTCGTTTTGTTTTATTCGTGTGCCAGGCGTATGACCTCCTCTTCCGCCAGTTCGGCAGATTGGCTGTCGCTTATCCCTGCACCCTTCTTGTTCTCGTATATATTCCTCTGTCTGAAAACGTCAAGGAACGTCTTTATTATTATATATATGTCTATCAGGCATCCCCATTTCCTGAACAGGTCTATGTAACGTCCGTCGCAGTCGGCCTTCTTGTCCCACGGCAGCTCGTTGCGTCCCTGCACCTGCGCATAGCCCGTTATGCCCGCCACGGCCTCGAAGCGTTTGCGGAAGCGGGCGTTCAGCGTGCCGAAGTCGCCCAACTCGTAGGAGACGCACGGGCGCGGGCCCACTATCGACATGTCGCCTTTCAGCACATTCACCAGCTGCGGCAGTTCGTCAAGGCTGGTCCTGCGCAGGAATTTCCCCGAACGCGTAACGCGCGGGTCGTCCTCGTAGTTGAACAGTCCGGGTCCCTGTTTCTCGGCATTGTTCACCATCGAGCGGAACTTGTACATCCTGAATATCCGCCCTCCCTTCGTGCGGCGGTCCTGCCTGAAGATGACGGGGCCGTCGGAGTCCACCTTTATCCAGATGGCACAAACGGCCAGCAAGGGCGACAGCGCCACAAGCGCCGCCAGCGATGCCGTGAAGTCGAACACCCTCTTGAGGCATCTGTTCATTGCGACCCATATCCTCATTGCCATCCTGTCTGTTCAGAAAACGTATGTGCGGAAAATGTCGTCGAAAGTCTCCTGCCTCTTCACGACCGTCACCCTGCCGTCACGGAGTTCCAGAACCGGGAAATTGGGCAGTATGAACGGTGGCTTCAGCACCACCGAGTAGGACCCCACGTTCTCGAAGGCAACGAAGTCGCCGACGGCGAGCGCACCCTCGTATCCACGGTACAGATAGTCCGTTTCTATGCAGGTGAACCCGGCAAAGTCGATGTCGCGGTATTCCGCAGCCTGCCTTCCCTCTTCGTGCATCACCTCAACAGGTGGATTTTTCTTGTTCAGCGTGGGGTTGATGTTGTAAATGCTGCCCATCAGTGTGGCTATATCCTTTCCGCGTATGTTCTTTATGCTCTCCACACGGGCGACGAAACGCATGGCATCGCCCACCAGAGCGCTGCCCGGCTCTATGAAGAGTTTCGGCTTGCCGCGACGGCCGCCGAAATGCTTCTCCATAGTGGCTGCAGCCTCCGCTGCGTATTCCATGTATGTGGGTATGGGTGTGTCGAACTGCTTCTTCAGCGAATCCCTCATCTTTCCGAACATTCCGCCCCCCAGGTCGATGTGGTCAGGCGTGCCGCCGCACAACTTTTCGGCAAGCGCAGCCATGCCATCGGCTCTCGGCCGCCATGTGTCAAGCCGCCGTGAGGCGAAGTGGCAGTGCAGCCCGGCCACCCGTATGTTCTCAACCGCCTGCAGACGGCTCACCATCTCGCCGAACCCGGGCTTGCGGACATCGAAGCCGAAGCGCGAGACAACGCCGTCGTTTATCTCGAAATTGCAGCGTATGCCGACGTTTATTGTTCTGTCCGGGTGAGCGGCGGCTAATTGCAAGATGTTGCCAACCTCCACATAGTCGTCAAGGTTGACCACCCCGCCGCCCATAACGACCTCGTTCACGGCATCGGCATTCTTCACCGGGCCGTTGAAATGCACCTTGTGCGCGGGGATGCCGAGCCGCCTGGCAATCTCATATTCCATGTCGCTGACCACCTCGGCATATCCTCCCAGTTCCTCCACGAGGCCGCACAGCCTCGGGATGTAGTTGGTCTTGTAGGAGTAGGCGATGTAGGTTTCAGGGTAGAAACTGCGGAAAGCATCCTGCAACTCCCTGAAATTGAGGGCGAACTGCTCCGTGTCGAGCAGATAGAACGCCTTGCCGTACTCCTTGCTGATGTCCTTTACTATGTCATAGTCCAGTCTCATTGCCCAGTCTTTTTCATTCTAACGATTTCCGCCACTTTATCGCATACGGTTCTGTGGTTGTCCTCAAAATAAGAACCTGGCATGTCACGCAGGCCAGCCTCAAAACTGCGTATGCCCCTCACTCCGTCGGCAAATATTCTCTCCACCTGCTCCATGCTCTCCGTCTTCGACGTGTCGCAGAACGCCCTTGACAGTATTGCCATGCCGGAGTGCAGCCTGTAATGCTCTGCAATGATGTTCCTGCCCGAGATCAGTCCGCCGTCGAGCGCCGCGATTCCCCCGAACCCGAAGAACATGCCGTGTGCATTGAGCTTCGCGGCAATCTCGTCCACCTTGCCGTTGGCAAGCAGCTCGAAAAGGAATGTCAGCCCGTAGTCGAGGTGCAGGTCGTTAAGCCCGACGTGAACCTCGTCCACCCCGGTGTCGGCAATGGCATCCTCTATCATTCCCTCTGCGTCCCTCGTCTCGAGGAGAAGCATGGCGCGGGCCTTGCCGCCAACATAATCCACGAAGCGCAGCACCTCGTCCATCGTCCTCCACATTGGGAGCATCACGATGTCTGCGCCGCGTGCCACGATCTCTCTTATCTCCTCGCGGCTTCCCTCATAAATCGGGTTGCAGCGCACGAGCAGTTGCGAACGCCCAAGCCTTTCCTTTACCTTGTCAATGTCGTGCAGCGAGTGATGCGACTTCACCGAGTCTATATGCCCCTGACGCTCCTCCTTGCCCCGTGTCTCGAGGTCTATGAAAATTCTGTCAACACCATTCCTCTCGGCAATCTCCGCCACACCGGGACTGTTGGTGATATACATAAGGTTCAATGCCATGTCCGAAAAAACTATCCTATATTAGGATAACACAAAAGTTGCGCGTTTATTGCATGCCGCCGTTACATAATAATGTGCCATCATTTCATCTTGCCAATGTGTGACATCGCAACTGCGGCGATCCTTGTCATAAAGAACACGAGATTGTATCGCGCGGGGTCCGACAGGTAAATGCGAGCGTATGCGCCCCACGTCCTGAACATGTTGCCGGCAAGGAACGCTCTCGACTTCCGGGAGCGGCTCGCGGACCCCATGCGTACCCTGCGGAAATAAACCGCAGCGTCACCGGCAATCCTTATCGTTTTCAGTCCATCGGTGATGGAGGCCATGAAGAGCGAGTCCTCGCCTATCCTGAAACGGCAGTCAAACCTGTGGCCGCCAATCATCGTGCGCGGTATCATCTTGCAGCACGACGACGACAGAAAACTCCTGCCCGACAGCAAGGGGGCTGTTTCCCGGCCGTAAAAACGCCTGTAGGCCCTTGCGATATAGTCGTCGCCTGACACGTTGCCGTCCTCGTCAAAGTTCCTGACATCAGCGACCGCCATGCAGTCTGGCGACTTTATTTCTTCCTTCAGCGCTTCGAGGTATCCACGCGATACGCGGTCGTCGTCGTCTATGAAACAGATGTTCGCCCCACGGGCGTTCTCGATACCGATGTTCCGTGCGTTCGACACGCCGGGCGTGTCGGTCTGCAAGAGCCGTGCCTGCAAATCGCCATGCCGCCCAATCCATTGCGCCACGCCGCTGCGGTATGGCTCGTTGCAGCCGTTCAGCACGACCACCACCTCGAACATGTCCTTGTCCAAGGTCTGCGAAAAAACAGAGTCCAGGCACTCGTAGAGGTATGCCTGCGGTTTGTATGTGGGTATTATTACCGTTACTTCCGGCTTCATTGTCATCAGGCTTTGCATGTCATTTCTGTGCATCGCGCAGCGCGTCGAGCAGTCCGTGCCCGAACTCCTCGTCAGGCTCGACATAGTTGCCCTCGCCCCATTCGTTCCACGACTTGAGGTATATTATCCGGTGCTCGTCCTCCTTGCGGCTGACGATGTCCATCGCCCTGCGTATGTGCCGCCCGAACTTCTCTGGCGTGACGTTCACATACACCCCGTCTGCCGAAGCCACGCGCGGCGAGCGGTCCCATTGCGGCAGGATTGTCGGGAAAACGTTTTCCCACGCGTCCTCCGGGGCGAAGAAGTTGGCCACGGTGCGTTCGTAGTCGTAGCATTGGCTGCCCGCCGGCAGTCCCATCCGGCGCATCACCGCCTTTGCGATGTTCTTCACTTTCCCCTCGTAGAGCATCTCGCCCCTGCGCTTGCCAAACGAGTTGACGGCATCGAATCCCAGTGACAGCACATGGTTGTAAATCTCCGCGCTGCTCCTGAGGTTGGGCATTGCCGGCTGGCGTTTGCCGTCTGGGGTGATCTTGAATGAAAGCGTGGAGGGTGTCATGCCGACGAAATAAAACCCCGGCAGCCCATGCTCCGCCGCGAGTCGCTGCCACAGCTCAATGAAATCGCCGACGTGCGGGAAGCCGAGCGGGTCGTATATGGTGAACAGCAGCTTGCCGTCAACGGTCATGTAGCGCCTGTCGCGGAAGGCGTCGAGGAGCGACAGGAAATGTGCCGTGTCGTCCTCACGTCCCGGATAGGTCTGTTCCACCATCAGTCCGTCGCGCTGCAGCGCCGACGTGCGCCGCCATGTCTTGTTGCTCCATGTGTGGTTTGCCCAGCAGATGCAGAACGGGAAATCCGGCTTGCCGCTTGCCACCACCTCGTTGAACGGCCTCTCGAGCAGTTGCTTGCCGCCTCCGAACCAGTAGTGGTAGTAGCAGAAGCCCTCGATGCCGGCCTCGCGTGCCAGCCGCGCCTGTTGCTCGCGCGTCTCCGGCAGTCGCAGGTCATAGAACCCGAGGTCGGCAGGGATGCGCGGCTGCCGGTGCCCACGGAACAACGGCTTTGCCCGGACAACGTTTATCCACTCCGTGAACCCCGGTCCCCACCACAGGTCGTTTTCCGGGATGGGGTGGAATTGCGGCAGGTAGAGGGCAATGATTCGTACTTTCATTAAAAAATGTCTGTTGCGATTTTATGGATTGCAAAGGTAGCAAATAATCCGCTAAAACGTGAATAATATTCGTGCCTTTAACGCAAATGCACGCAAAGGGGCTGTTATCCCCGACCCAAATCGTTCCCCTGCGCCAAAAATGATTGCCGGCGACTGCCAAAGCTGCATTGTTGCCGCTGCTTGGTTTCCTCCGCCTTGCCGCCGCACTTTTCCCGCGACATGAACGCCAAAAGTATCATGCATCAATGCGCTGGCAACGAACCGTATTACAGTCAGTTGCCGACAAGAAAGCAAACTCGGCGAATTTACCGACCAAACTCGGCGAATTTACCGACCAAATTCGGCGAATTTACCGACCAAACTCGGCGAATTTACACGGCAAACTCGGCGAATTTGCGTTAAAACATGATGCCGGTGACGGCATCATTTGCCGTCACAAGCGGCAGAGGAGAGTATTTTCCTGTAGAATGACAATATCGAACTGGCGTAATTTTCACTTGAATAAAGCGTCCTCACGGTTTCCCTTGCCACGCTGGTAATGCTGCGGTACTCCTCGTCCGGCATCCTTTCCGCTTCCGCCAGCATGTCGGCAAGTTGTTCGGCAGTGTCGAAACGCAGTGCTATGTCGCGCCCCGTGAGCCGTTTCCCGTTTTCAAGCTGTTCCAGTGTGCCGCCGGTGTTTCTCGCTATGGCGAGGCAGCCGCAAAGCATCGCCTCGGGCATGCACCGTCCGAAAGCCTCGAAGCGTGACGGGATTACTATGGCACGCGCCTGCCGCATCACGTCTTCTATGTCTGCGCGGACACCGAGGAATTTCACTTTGCCGGTTATGCCGCCCTCCTCAATCTCCCTTTCCAGTTTCCGCCTCGCTTCCCCGCTGCCAAAGTTGCCCGCAAGATACAGCGGCAGTGGCTCTCCGCCGCATCGCCCGCAGTATGAGGCATAGCCCTGCATGAGTATGTCAAGTCCCTTGGCAGGTTCCAGCCGCCCGGCGAAAAGGAAGAAGCCGCCACGGCGGCATGCGTTTTCCTCCTGCCGTGCTGCCGTGCGAATGCCGTTATATATCACGACCGAGCGCGGGTTTCCCTGCATACGGTTATGCCGCCGTATGTCGTTAGTGATGCAGATGGAATAACTGTCCGGTGAAAGCAAACGCTTCGTGAAATGCCGCCTGCATGGGTAGTACGCCATGTTGAAGTCACGGTCTGCGTATTCGCGTATGTGGTATATGTGTGGCACGCCCAGCTTTCTTGCGGCCATGAAGCCCACGTCTATCACGCTGACATTGGTGTGTATTATGTCAACGCCCTTCTCCCCGAGGCGACCCGCAAGCCTTGCGGCGGCCTTATGGTTGAGGTACAGGCGGCCGAGCAGCCTTGGCGCGAAAAGCAGGTAATCCGATACGGTGTCCAGCCACGGGTATACGGCAGGACGATATTTCAATATCATCGTGTCTATCCCCCGTGACGCCAGCTCGCCATAGAGTTTTCCCTTGTCAGGAAGCACCACCGTGGGTGTCACCCCGGCATCAACCGCGCTCTCAAGTAGTGTCATGAAAGACTTGGTCGCGCCGTTCTGCATCTGTGTTGAGTTGAGTATGTATGCCACCTTCATTTCTCAGTCATTTTTGTGGGTATATCCAGTGAGGTCCTTTGGTTTTCTCCCTCTTTCTCGATTTCATTATGCGGCGCGCGCGGGCCAGCAGCCATGCCAGTTCCCTGGAGAATGTCCCGATGACATATTCACGGTTCGGAAGTTTGCTGACATAGCAATTCTTCAACTGCCATGCGATTTCCCTTGCCACTGCCATGAAAGAGCTGTTCACGTCGCAGGCCGCAAGCAACATCGCGCGGCGTATCAGCCGGCTGTCATACACCTCCTTGTTCCCGTAGGTTTTCCTGTCGTGCCACATCTCCGCCGTCGGCACGAGGAATGTCCTTATGCCGTGGAACGACATGCGGTCGTAGTAGTTGTTGTCCTCGCCATACTGGAAGAAAAGTGGGTTGAAGCCACCGATTTCCCTCAACATGCTTGCCGGCATCAGCCAGCACGCCGCACATATCTCGCCCGTCTCAAACCTCCCCGGCAGATGCCTCACGCCGGCAACGCCGACGGGCTTGCCTTCCTGCATGACAACCGTGTTCTTGCCGAAGTTGGCGTCGAGCGCCGTTCCGTCGCCATTCATGTGGACTGGGGACATGAGCGAGCGGCCGTCGCTTTGCCCAAGCAGCAGAGCGATGGTGCCGGGCAGCACCGCCGCGTCCTGATTGAGCAGCAGCACATGGTCGGCCCCGTGCTCCATCGCATAGCGCAGGCCTACGTTGTTGGCCTGACCGAAACCGAGGTTGGTGTCCTGGGGGAGCCACACGGCGTCAGGATATGCCGAAGGCACATGACTGCGCGTGCCGTCGGTTGAGCAGTTGTCCACGACAACCGGTGTCACCGCGACGGTGCTCGCCCGCAGGCTGCGCAGGCAGCGGTCTATCCACGAGTGGCGCATGGCGTTCCACGTCACTATGACGGCGTATATCTTATGGTTCTTCCGGCTCATGTCCGTCATCCTCCGATTGCGCCAATTTCCTGTTCAGGCCAGACAGCACATACACCGCGAAGACCATTATCAGCATCAGCGTGTAGTGCCAGAAGGCGTATTTGTAATAGAATATGCCGAAGACGGGGACCACGGCAGACGTGAAAATGGCAAGTATCTCGCCAATGTCGAACTCCTCGCGGTGCTTCCTCTTCACTATGAGCATGTTCATGATGAAAAAGAACAGCACCCACGCCGTCATTCCCAATGGGGAAAGGTCGAGCATGACATCGCCAACGTATGCCGCGAACACGCTGATGAAGAAGCCCTGATGGCCCGAACGCTCGGCGCGCCGGTCTTTGTTTGAGTCAACCTTGTTGATAAAATGGTTCAACAGCGGGAACTCCCGCTCCGAGCATATCTCGTCGTATTTCGCATTCTCCCAGAAAAAACAGAAGTTGAGATAGTTCTGGCCCGCATACTGGATTGCCCCTCCCTGCGCGCCTTCGTCGGTGTCGCCGAAGCGTGCGGCAGACACCGCGACTATGTATGCTGCCACTACCAGCATCATCGGCGTGCCGAAGATAAGCAACTTGCGCTTGAATTTCCGGCTGAGGTTCTTCCAGAACAATATCAGGCAAAACGAGAACATCAGTGCATAGAGTATGAACTCAGTCCTGTCGGCGGCCTGCAACGCCGAGATGGGAGTGGCCAGCGACGCGAAGAACAGCAGCGCGAGGAACCACCATCTTTTATTAGTGAAGCACGAGTAATAGAAGAACAGGGGCAGTGCCATCAGCGTTGACAATTTGAGGTAATAGAAATATCCGAGTATTGCGGGAAGTGTCAGCACCTTTGCCTCTGCCGGGGTCTCTATGCCTTCATAGTGAGCGCGCCTCACAGTCTCGAGGTCTCCGCCCAGTATCTCCGCCGTCGAGTCTGCCACGAGCCAGAAATTGAGTATCGCCACGCCTATGAGTATGATGCTGATTGCCATGACGAGATGCGGCGTGCCGTTTGAAACGTTCTTGATCTCCTTGCTGTAAATCATGGAGAAGGGGATTATCCCCAGGGCAATGGTGACACAGAAAATGATTGTGGGCAGGGCGTTCAACTCAATGTCGTATTTGTCGAACAGTATTCCTCCAGCGTCAATGAGATCGAACTGCACAATAACTATGCTGAGGAAAGTGGTGAAGGCATAAAGTCCGGACATATAGGTGCAGACATCCAGTCCGTGACCCTTTTTCCACCAGTATATCGTCAGCAGCAGGAAGAATATGAATGGTATGAATATCATGGGAGCGCTTATTTTGATTTTAGTAGATAAACGAGGTCTTTCCACCCGCCACAGAACACGCGCGTCTGCCTGACGAAGATGTGCCGGTATGCGGGAATGAATGCATCCGAGAGATAACCGGCAGTGAGGTTGCTCATTATGGCAATGAAGGCTGCCGCGATGATGCCGTAGCGCGGGAGCAGAAAGTAATTGAGGGACACGCAGACTATGCAGCCGGTGATGTCGCGCAATATCGCCCATTTCTGTATTCCCTCGATTATCAGCATCTTGCCTGCGGAACTGGACAGCGCCACGGTGACACTCTTGAACGCAAGGACGGCAAGCACAATGCCCGCGCCGACATACTGGCGGCCAAACAGCAGCAGGAGAATCCACTTGGAAAGAAGCGAGACGACCAATGCCACGAGGAACGTTGACCAGAACGAGATGTTTATGAACCGCTGTGCCTTCTGGCGGTATTCGTCGTCCGACTTCTCCCTTGCGGACACGAGCACCGGGGTGAGCGTGTCGCTGAGAATGAAAGGTATGTAGATTATTATGTCAACAATGCGCACCGCAACCGAGAACATGCCAACCGCATTGTTGTCAAGCATCTGACCTATCATCACCTGGTCGATGCGCTGGTATATTATCACGGCGGCGCTGGTGAACATGAGGGGGAATGACTCGCGGAGCAGGAACGCCGCTGTTTTCCTGTCGAACGACCATGCCGTCAGTCTGCCGGCTTTCTTCTTGTATGACACCACATATCCTCCGGCTACGAGCACGGTGTCGAAGGTGGTGGCGGCGATGAACCAGACGAGGCCGGCGCCGGAAATGACGAGCGCGACCTTTATGAGCGCGCCGACGATGACCCTCGCGATCTCCGACTTCACCACATATTCATTATCGACAATAGCCATGAAATAGTTCCGGATAACGTTGAAACTGTTTGCTATCATCGATATGGCATAGAGGGCAACCATGCTGGTGGTGAAGCGGTCGGCCTCGAGTAAAAGCGACGTTGCGACACAGAGTATCAGGACGACGATGCCGAGCGAGAGTTTCAGACCGAACGCAGTGCCTATGTATTTGTTGTATTCCTGCTTGCTGCGCGCCTCCTCGCGTATCTCGATGCTGTCGAGACCGAAACTCGCCAGTATCTGGAAAAGCATGACATAACTGATGACGTAGTTCATGAGCCCGAACTGCTCAGGGCCCAAGTACCTCGTAACCAAGATGCCCACGAACAAAGACCCCAACAGATTGACTATTTTCCCGTTCAATGACCAGAAAAGGTTGGAGTATATTTTCTGCTTATAGGATGAACTTACATATTTCTTCAGTAATCTTTTCAACATGGACTGATGATTGCGAAAACGGCGGCGGCGTTTCAACTCCTGAACTGAGCGACGACGTCGTCCTTAATACAATACAACACGATTATGATGAACGTGAACAACACCATTCCCAGCACGAAAGCCATGCGCTTGGGGCCGGAGGCCTTGTATGGCACGGCGGCGCCCTGGATTGTCGTGAATGCCGGGGTGCGCTCCTGAAGTTTCGCGACGGCGGCCTGATACTGTGTGTTCATCGCCGTGTAAGTGTTGAATTTCAACTGCATGTCGTTCTCCAGGTCGTTCTGCTTTGCCCTGAAACTGGTCAGCACGACGTCTGTGTTGGCATCGGCATAGTCTCCGTATAGCTGTCGGGCCTTCTCGTATCTGGCCTTTGCCTCGGCGGAAAGTTTCTTGTAGTGCTCAACGTCTATGCGCGCCTTGCTCGTGCGGTATTCCGTGATGCAGGCCTGGAGTTGCGAGCGCACGGAGTCTGCAAGTGTCTTGCATATCAGCGGGTCCTGTGCCATTGTCGATATCGTGATGACACCTGTCTTCTTGTCGACGGAGATGGTTATGTCATTCCTTATCTTGCTTATGATGTCCTCGTCCTTGCGCGACAGGTGGTATGGGTCTTTTTTGCCGCCCTTGACATTCTTTGCCGGGTCATCGCTTTTGAACAACGACTTGAGGAATTTGAACATTCCCGCCCACCAGGCGTGCTTCTGATTGCTTTTCAGGTAATCATAGTAGGTTGTGCTTATTTCCCCGTCGCTGCTGACAACCTTTATTTTGAACATGTCGAAAACGAACTTGTTGTCCTGTATGAGTTCCGGGTACAACAAGGGCGTGATGGCATCGTTGCTTTCCATGTTGCCGATGTTTATGCCCAGGGATGAGGCTATGGAACTGAGCGAGCCACCGGTCATGGGGTTTGCAATCTCCGGCGCCATCTTCGTCTGCGTGCTGTATGTCCTCGGTATGCACAGGATATACGCCGCAGACAGTACGAACACTATGGGCAACGTTATGTAGAACAGCCTTCTTCTCTGCCATACCTTTACCAGAACGGTCTTAAAATCTATAACATTTTGCTTTTTGTATTCTTTCATTTCGAAACGCTTTTCAATATCCTTCCCTTGTGCTATTTCTTTATTATGTTCGCCAGCGTGGCTATGACCGTGGCAAGCGATGCCACGCCCGACGTTATCGACAGAGTCTGTGCGATGGAGCGTGGGTCGCGCTGTGCCTTGCTCGGCACGAAAATCTCGCATCCCGGCTCCGGCCTTGCATTGTGTGCCACGCGGGCCACCTTGCCGTTCATGTATATAATAAAGGTGTGGCTCTTCTTTGCGCGGTTGCCCCAGCCGCCGGCCTGGTCGATGTAGTATCCGGCCTTCTTTCCCTTCTGGTAGCCCACGGTGTTGGGGTACATCACGTCTCCGCTCACTTTCACCGTGCTGGTGTACTGCGGGACGATGAGGCGGTCGCCCTCGCGCAGCACGATGTCCTCGTCGCATCCCGGCTCGGCAAGTGCCTTGTCGAGCTCTATGCCGACGTAATAAACGTCTCCGATGTCGATTTTCTTGACGTTGATGGTGTCCTTGTCGTTTATGTCAGACTTTGCCATATTGAGCAATGTTTCGGTGCGCAAGCGTTCCTCCGGCGTGAAGCGCCGCTCGAGACGCGCCCCCTTGGTGTATGCCCGGTCGTTCACCCCGCCTGCAGACTTTATCACGTCGCTCAGTTTCTGGTTCTTTCTCTCCAGCGTGTAGGTGCCTCCGAACATCACCTCGCCCTCCACGACAACGTTCTGCTGCTTGTAGAAGCCAGGGCTCTTGCGGACATACACCTCGTCGAACGGCATTAGCGTGAAGCCCGGCTCGCCGTCTATCACAAAGCCGTCCTTCAGTGCGAAAGTGTATGTGTGCGCTATTATGGAATCGGTTGCCAGCGCCTTGGGGTTGGAGATGCGGCGTGCCACGTCCACCTTTACCGTCGATGCGGTCTGCTTCAGTCCGCCGGCCTGCAGCACGAAGTCCTCGAGCGTCTCGTTCTCGGCATACTTATACACGCCAGGGTATTGCACCTCGCCGTGTATGGTTAGCGTCTGCTCCTCCATCATCTCCTGCTTTGTCGGTACGAACAGCACGTCGTTGGGCTTCAGCGCGATGTCCGGGACACGCCCGGCGATTATCCCGTCTATATCCACCGGTATCACCTGCAGCGTCCGGTCTTCCTTCATGCGGTGCATGACGGCGTGTGCGGTGAATGCCTCCTCGGTCGTTCCCTCACAACTCTCCAAAAGCTCGCGGATCGTTGTGATGTTGCCTCCCACCTGGTACATGCCGGGACGGAACACCGCTCCCTTAACCTCCGCCATGTTTGAGAAGCGCGGTATTACGGAATCCACGCTTATGGAGTCTTCGTCGGCGAGATGGAACGAGCTCATGTCGAACTCGTCAACGTTGTACACCGAGTATTCCCGTCCTGTCTTGCGCACCAGCCGCACTGACTTGGTGTAGGCGTCGCCCGTGAATCCCCCGGCATATTTCAGCAGCGTGCCGACGCTCTCGTTGCGCCGCATCTCGTAGAACATCGGGCGTTTCACCTTTCCCGTCACGTTGACGAGGCAGTCGTAAGGCCCTACGACAATCACGTCGTTCTCGGCAAGACGCACGTTGCCTGTAAGCTTGCCGTTCAGTATATAGTCGTATATGTCGACTGTGGAGACGAGCCTGTTGTTGCGGAACACCTTTATGTTTCGCAGCGTTCCCAAATCGTTGATGCCGCCTGCCATGTACAGCGCGTGGAAAACGGTCGCGAAGGCGGAGAGCGTGTAAGTCCCCGGCGCCTTCACCTCGCCCATCACGTTGACCATTATCGTGCGCGTCTGCCCGACCGTCAGGCGTATCTGGCTGCTGCTGTATCGGGCGCCGAGCGTGGAGCGCAGCTTGGCGTTGGCCTGCGAGACGGTCATTCCCGACACCTGTACGGGGCCGAAGCCCTCTATTGTCACCGTTCCGTCTGGGCTGACTGTGCTCTCTATCGTGCGCTGCGACGCTCCGTAGATGTCGATGAACACGGCGTCGCCCGGGCCGAGACGGTAGTTCTGCGGCGTGGCGATGTTCATGGCAGGCTCGAAGGTGAGATTCTTGTTGTTGAAGATGTCGCGCCCGAAGACCTTCCGCTTGCCCTCTTCCTCGTACAATATCTCGAGCGAATCGGGCAGCATCATTCCCAAGTGGTCGTTTATCGCTACGAAGTCCTCGTCAGCCTCGTCGTATGTGTGCCGCGCCTCACGGGTGCTCTGCAGCCTCTGCGACGAGTTCTTCTGTGCCAAGGCGCGCTGGTCTTTCATGTCCTTCGCATCCTGCTCTTCCTTGTTCCTGTTGTTGCTGCGCAGCCGCGACTGTGCCGACTTGGTATCCTCCACCGTTCCTAACCCCTGCTTGTTCTTCATGCGGTCGTAAGTGTTCTTCACCCGCCGTATCTGGTTGATGTCCACGCCGCGCTGCATAAGTTTCGTCACGATCTGCGTCTGGGACGTGCCTCGCTCATATTCCTTTACGACGAACTGCATCACCTGCTCGTCCGTCATGCCCGACTGGGCAAATGTTCCAAGCGAACAGAAGCCCAGCATGAATGCAATTATAAGTATCTTTCTCATATTGTTGAAATAACATCATGGGCCGACAGCCGCGCCTACATGCCACGGCAGGCCAGCCACGCAGTCAGATTTTCTTGCCACACACAATGCCCAGGAACGTGTCAGTCATTATCTTCAGGTCGCCCCGGAGCGAGCGTGTTTCCAAATAGTGTATGTCCATTTCAAGACGTTTGAGCATCTTTTCGATGGTATCGGTGTAACCGTTGTGGAGCGTTGCCTCGGACGTAAGCCCCGGACGCATCTTGTAGATGAGCGTGTAGCGGCTGTCGCGCTCCATTATCTTGTCTATGAAGAACTTCCTCTCGGGGCGCGGGCCAACGATAGACATGTCCCCACGCAGCACGTTCCACAGCTGCGGCAACTCGTCGAGGTGGTGCAGCCGCAGGAAACGCTCAAGACCGGTCGAGGCCATGCCCTCCACACACGCCACGAGCTGCGGGCCGTCCTTCTCGCAGTCCTTGCTCATCGTGCGGAACTTGTAGATCGTGAACGGCCTGCCGCCCTTGCCTATCCGTTCCTGGCGGAATATCGCCGGCCCGTTGCCCTGCAGCCACAGCAGTATGGCAAACACCAGCATGACCGGCCAAAGCAGCAGCAGAGCCAAGGCAGACCCAATGATGTCGAAAAGCCTTTTAAAGGCTCTCTGCGTTTTGTTCATGGCATCGTGGCTGTCCCGCAAACTGATTTCCGATTGTTCCATCTGGTTCCGCAACCTTTTTTATATATTAATAACACGTTTTTTTCAGAAATGTTGCAAAGTTACACATAATTTTTGTGATACGGCATGCAAAGGGACACAAAACAACACGCCAAATGAAAATTATTCAGTAAACTATTGCAAATTCCAGAATTATTCGTACCTTTGCAGCACATAACATGGGCTTGTATGGATTTGACGGCAAGACGAAATGGTATGCAAGCATGCGGAGGCTCGGCGGCTACCTCCTAAATCTGAGTGGTCAAAGAATTAATTGGCGAAAATAATTACGCTCTCGCTGCCTAATCGAAGCATAGTAGGTTACTGGCTTTATTGCGTCACAAGGTGATGCGACGAGACATCGCTCCAAGGATGTTGTTCCGAATCTGAGGGTCAAGCGGTGCAGGTAAATCGGAAATAGTCTGTGTATGCCTCAATGCACAGATGAAAATCAGAGGATAAGGCATTGGTTGGTGGTTCAGGTCTTGCCAATGCTCGAAAATCCAAGACTGAAATAAGCATGTAGAAAGCGTATGGTTTCCTTGTGCGGACCGGAGTTCGACTCTCCGCAAGTCCACCAAATGAGGGGGCTGCAGGTTGTCAATAGCGACCTGCAGCCCTCTCTTGTATATGTTGTTGATTTGTGTGATTGTGTGACAAAAGAAGTGTTGCAATGTCCCCGCTTGGTTTCAATGACAGTATGCGGGGACTCACAGGGCGCAATTCCCTGTAAATCAGCAGAGGACAAGGGGCTGCGCCGTAATAAGCGCAGCCCCTTGTCTCTAAATATCACCTGCCACGGCAGGCAGTTCCGTGAACATCATTTCATCAAATCCTCGGCAATGACAACCACTGGCTTGATGAGATCCTTCGGCTTGTCCTTCATAAGCATGAGAGCCTCCTCCATGTGCTCGAATCCGTTGAACCGGTGCGTCAGGAGGCGTGACAGGTCGAGGCGGCCTGCGGAAACCAGCCTTGCGAGTTTCTCCATGCGGAGGCGCCCGCCGGGCATCAGCCCGCCCTTGATGGCCTTGTGGCCCATGCCGACGCCCCACTCCACGCGCGGTATCCTCACGAACTCGCCGCGCCCGAGATAGTTAACGTTGCCTATCGTTCCGCCGGGTCTGAGGGCAGCAACTGCTTCGGCAAAAGTGTCAACGGTGCCTCCGGCAATGACAACGCGGTCAACGCCACGCCCGTTGGTGAGTTTCATAACCTGCTCGGCAATCGGGCCGTTGTGGTAGTCGATTATCTCCGACGCCCCGTATGCCCTTGCCGCATCCGTGCATACCGGGCGGCTGCCAACTGCATATATGTAAGACGCTCCGGAGAGAGCCGCGCCGGCAACAGACATGAGTCCCACCGGGCCGATGCCGATGACGAGCACGGTGTCGCCGAACTGCACCCCGGCAAGCTCTACGCCGTGGAAACCAGTCGGCACCATGTCAGACAGCATCGTGGCCTCCACAGGGTCGATGCCCTCCGGTATAAGAGCGAGGTTGCCGTCCGCGTCGTTCACATGGAAATATTCTGCGAATACTCCGTCCTTGAAGTTCGAGAATTTCCAGCCAGCCAACATTCCCCCGGAGTGCATGGAATATCCCGCCTGCGCCTCGAGCGAGTTCCAGTCTGGCGTGATGGCGGGCACCAGCACCCTGTCACCTGGTTTGAAATCCTTCACCATCTTGCCCACCTCGACAATCTCACCGGTTGCCTCGTGACCGAGAATCATGTCCTTGCGGTCTCCGATAGCACCTTCCCACACGGTGTGGACGTCTGACGTACATGGCGCCACGGCGATAGGTTTGACAATTGCATCCATTGGTCCACATGATGGTCTCTCCTTTTCGATCCATCCGGCCTTGTTTAGCCCAAGCATTGCAAAAGCTTTCATAATTAAATTTTTTAAGTTGATAGAAATTAAATTATTGTAAATCACAAAAACATGGCCTGTTCCCTGAAACGGGGTGAGACACATGATTGTTGTGACGCGCCAAAGTTATAAAACAATATTCTGACTTGCAAGTCCCAGCAAGTTTTTTTCACTCACGAAAAGAGTTAAAATATACAAATCGGCAATCGCCCGTATTCCAATGACTGGTTGGTGTTTAACAATAGTGCAAATTCGCCGTGTTTGGAGAGCAAATTCGCCGTGTTTGGAGAGCAAATTCGCCGTGTTTGAAGAGCAAATTCGCCGTGTTTGGAGAGTAAATTCGCCGTGTTTGCCTCACTGTTTGTGGTAAGCCGCAATACGTTTCCTTGTCAGGCAGCGGCAAAAGGCATAGGTCCGGCATTTATGGAAGAGATGCCTCCCGGAAGCATTGTGTCATACTTCCGGGAAGCATCTCAAAAAAGCAGGTATGTATCCTGTGATGTCTCGTCACGCGGACAAGCCACGGTTTATTTCACGACCAGTTTCCTTCCGCTGATGATATACGTTCCCGCAGGAAGTCCGGAGAGCGACGTTGCTGAGCGGCGCACGAGTTGTCCCTGCAAATTGTATATGTCCTGTGGTTTGGATTCGCTGACCATTATGGTGTCAATGGCATTGACAACGCCGCTGATGGTAAGTTTCCCGGAAACATAGTCGAACTTGTAGTTCTGTGCATCGCCGCCACTGATGGTGAGGACATACTCTCCCTCCGGGCTGTCAATTGTGGCATTGCTTGTCACTGTTGGCATTGTCGTTATCACGCTCTCGTCCTCCCCGTTGACAAATCCTTCGAAATGCAGCACGAACTGCGGGTCTTCCTCATACTGCTTGCGTGTGGCATCCTCGACGGTGACTGTGAGCGTCGCCTTGTTTACGAAGAGGATACCGTCCTCGTAAGTGACGTCGGGGGCGTTGATCGTACCTGGCTTTGCGTATATCGGGTAAGTTCCCACGGGCGATGTCTCTGTCGCATCGGTGTAAATCTCAGGCTTGCCCGTCACATAGTCACCAAGAAGTTGGTATGAATAGTTTGTCGGGTTCGGCTCTCCGTATTTGCGTGCGACGTTGCCCGGCTTTATTGTAGTGCCGTATTCCTTCACGTTAACGAATTTCTTCCATCCGTATGCCCGTCCGTAAATTCCTTTCGTCCCCGCAGGAATGAAAAGCTTGCATGTGCTAACGCTTATCCCGTCGAAGGCGCCTGCTCCTGCGGTTGGCACGTTTCGTCCCTCCGAGCGCAGTTTCGTCAGCGAGATGCAATTGCGCATTGCCTCGCGTCCGAGACTCTCCACCGATGACGGCACCGTGACGCTCGATAGCCTTGCGCATCCGGCGAGTGCATAGTCGTGGACGGTCTTCACCGTGGTGGGTATGACATACTCACCGGCTGCCGTCGGTGTGACTGCGATGAGTTCTGCCATGTCGTTTGAGTATATGGCGTCGCCATCGACAACATACTCCTGTCCTTCGCTCGTCTCCGCAAGCGATATGTCCTTCAGCCCGTTGAGCATTGCCAATGCACCGTCGCCGATTTTCTTTATTGTCTTGGGCAATTTCAGCGTGCGCAGCTTGCTTGCCATGTAGAACGCCTTGTAGGGCAGTTCGTCGTCTGCCGTGGTGTAGCTGTTCCCGCTCTCGACGAGATACGGCATTCCGCCTTCCACGATTCGCGCGTCCGACAGGTCGAGCAAGTAGAGTTTGCCCTTTGTCTTATTGCCTTCGACATCGACTCCTGCCATCTCGCGCAGCACTTTCAGGTCGCTGCTGTTGATGTCGCCCGTGATCTTCAGTTCTCCCGTGAGCAACCTGTCCGGCGGTGCTATCAACGACGATACCATACCGGCATGTTCAACGGTGAGGTCCTTTTTCTGCAAGTCGACAGGCGTTCCGCCCTCGATGCCGATGATCATGTCCTGCTGGTACTTCCACTCGTAACCCTCGACATTTAGCAGCGACACATCATAGTATCCGTTGTCCTGGCCGTCCCAGCCCCAGTTGACGCTCACCTTTCCCGTCTCGTCATATCCATCGAACACGAACTCGTGTCCAACCATTTGATATCCATAATACGATCCTCCGGCATACATCATCGGGCGGTCGTTGCTGAGTTCGTTGAAAATCATCTCCATCCACTCCGTCTCGGTTTTCCCACTTGAGTCGCGGTCGTAGCAAACGGCTGTCTCGATGCCGAAATTGCGGCGCAGTCCCTCGGCAGCGTTTTGGGAATATGCCCCGGAGCCCTCTATGCCATATTCCATGTCTGACGCCACGCCGCAGTGATAACTCAGCAGTGCGGCAGCCTTGGCCTCCTCCTCGGTGTATTCACCTTCGACATACACATCAAGCATGTTGTCATAGTCGTATGTAGCCTCATCAAAATTAACGGTGAAGGTCTTTTTTCCGCCACCAGACTGTTTCACTTCAACCGAGTGTGTTCCACCTGTGCCGTTCACCGGGTATCTGTTGTGAGCCAGCACCTGTGCCATTGCCGTTGCCACACAGCCCACGACGCAGCGGTCGGAGTTGTTGCCATAGTCGTGCCCGTCGCTTGGGCCACCGGAGACACCGGGCGGACAATAGTTGTTGTAGGGCGCCGCCTGTCCCCATTTGGTGGTACACATCGGCGCTACAGAAGTCTTGAACTTGTTCGGGTCCGGCTTCACCAGTTTCCTTGGCTTGCCATTTGCCACGATGGCCTTGCCGGCCGCATCCATTGCCTCGAGCCACCACTTCAGGCCTTCGTTCTTCGTGTTCGTGTCGAACTTCGTGTCGCTGTAGCCAAGCACTTCCGGCATAAGGTCGTCGGTTGACACGACGGCGAACCCGCCATCCTTGTAGCCCATCACTGCTATCGCCTCCTGGCGTTTCAGTTCCATCACTTCTCCCGTGCGCGGCGCGCGGTGCGTTCTCACGAGGTGGGCATTTATTGCCTGCTTCGCGATTGATTTCATCTCCATCTTTGTCCTCGGCTTCGCCGATGCGGAAATTGCGCAGAGCAAGACGAGGGCAAGAAACAATGCTGACTTCTTGATGATTAACATGATAAATTGTACTCCATTAATTGATAATTTGTAAGACTTAAGTGTCCGCAAAGATAACAAATATCTGCGAAATAAAAAAACAAAAACCGCCGTTTTGTTTCCAAAACGGCGGTTTTTTAGTCATTTTTCTATATCTGCATCACTTTACGATTACCTTCTGACCGTTAATGATGTACAGTCCGTTCAGTCCTTCAAGACTTGTTGCCTGCTTGCGAACGAGTTTTCCATCGACCGTGTATATGTCAACCGGCTTTCCGTCGGCAGACACACTGCTGATACCCACTGTCGTAAGTGTGATGATCACTGGCTTGGACTCAATGCCACCCTTGTAAACTGCTGTCACGGCGTAGGTGTGCTCACCGTTGCCAATGCCATTAAGCACAGCCTCGAGCGTTGCACCGTCTACAGAAGTGGTCAGTTCGCCGTCAACATATATGTTATAGCTTACAACCTCGCTGCCTGCGGTATATGTGATGTCATCAACAAGGAAGATGAATGCATTGTCTGCACTGGAGATGTTGCGTATTGCGAAATACTTTGCACCCTCTGGAAGATCCACCGAGACATTCTCCCAAGGAGTTGAAGTCACATGATCCTGACCAATCTGGGTGAAGTCGGCAACCTCCTTGCCTGTCGATGAAGAGAGCACCTGGTATGTCTGCGGGTAAATATTCTGTCCGTCACCTGCATCATAGAAACCGGTATAGAAGTTTATGGTCTGTGCAGTTCCCGGGAGTTCCGGGCTGACGAGCCAGTCATCATTTGCCACGAAATCGCCGGCACTACCGTCCTCCTTGATTGAGAACGAATATATTGATGCGAGTGCCTTTTCGCCGCTGTGAGGAGCCATGGTCGGGTTGGCATTTGTTATGTCAACAGTTCCGTCGCCTGTGAAATCACGCGGTGTCCATACTATGTATGCGAACTGATCCTGCTGGTGAGGATAGTATGTATTCTGGAAGAAGCCTCCGGTATATTGCCTGTCCTGGTCTATCATGGTCCAGTCGCCTACGTTGTCGTAAATCCACTTGTCGTATTTCTCGAAGTCCTCGGTAACCTCTGCGTTCAGGTTCTTCGGTGCCTCCCATGTGAGTTTCACACTGCCATCATTTTCCTCGCCCTGAAGGTTTTCAGGAGCAGATGCCGATGAGTGTTTAAGGGTAACGACCGTCTCTGCCTCGTTGTTATCAGGATTGAGGTCGGTTTCTGTCAATACCTTTGCATTGAAAACAATGTCACCATCCTCGTCAAATATTGTGGTCGGGTAGTTGAAGACAATTTCCTTCTCCTTGAACGCATTCAGCGGTTCGGTGATTTCCTTGCTGTCAACCTTCTTATTCTTTGCATAGAGCTCAACAGTGTATTTGTTGCAGTTGTTCTCTCCGTTGTTGATGACCTTCACGTTTACAGCGATGTTTTCGCCCGCCACCGCATTTGCCGGTGCGGAAATCTCAACTCCAAGGTCGTCAGAATAAAGATCGCGGACCATGATGTTGTCAAGTATCAAACTATCCTGAACAGATGCGAAGTCGCTTACGAAACGAACAGATGCATACCTGCCACCTTTGAGGCTGGTGAGATCAATCTTGTTAAGCGTGTATGTGTCAGAGAGCGTAATGTCTTTAAGTTTTGTGAACTCGCCGCCATTCTTGGATCCCCAAACAGAGAGGTTCGCACTTGCGCTCGGGGCCTTCGCGTCAAATATCAGATAAGGATTGTTGGCGCTGTTGATGTTGATTTTACCACTTGAGAAGTAGCCTACTCCCGGATCCGCATATTGACTAAGCGCCAAAATCATTGCCGATCCGTCACCGTCTGAGGAGTTCGATGAAAGGAATACACTGGTTATTCCATTAACATACCAGTAATGAGTAAAGCTCTGCGTCGCGAAATTCTCAATAAGCGGCAACTCATCAGGCTTTCCTACCAAAATATTGGCATATTTCGTGTCATCGTTAACTCCGGCAACGGTCGATGTCTGCATTCCGAATGTCTTCATCCCCTGATCTCCCTCGTCCAATGCGAAAGGATAATCGAATGAAGTCTTGTCGACGAGAGATTCAATCTTTTGATCAAGAACCGGGAACGTCATTCCCCATATTGTCTCGAACTTGACAGTGTAGAGAATGTAACTAACCCTTGCAGGATCCATGTAGTGACCATCCTTTCCTTCTGTCACCCTATCCCATGTTAATCCGACCTTGTCTTGCTTGTCAGCGCATGCGAAGTTCTCGACAGCCTTCGGCGTGTCAATGCCGATGTATGCCTTAATCTCCCCGCTTATCTTTCCTGCTTCTCCTGCTGCATCATACGCTACGGCGATATAAGTATGCTCACCGTCTGTGATGCCCTGGTCATCCGTGAAAGTATTTTCTGCGCCCGGCGCAACATCGTTATACGTTTTAATGGTGTTTCCGTCACGCATAACTACAATCTTGGAGAGGTTTCCTGAAAGTGCGTCGCCCTTCAGGTTCTTGTCTGGAGCAGTGACTTTTACTGTTGCCTTCAGCAAGCCTCCGTCTGCCGGTGTCACCTCAACGGCCGGTGACGCAGGTGCGGTTTCAGGAAGCCCAGCCTCTACCTTTATGTTTTTGGCATACAGATAGAAGTTGTCCGGCTCAGATACGGCGTGAACTCCGAAAACGTAGTAACCATCGTCCGGGGCAGTGAATTCATTAGTTAAAGTGACAAACTCTTTTCCCTGAAATCCTGTCTCCGCGATAACCACAGTTCCGTTGCTGAGCGATTCGGCAGTAACCTCGCCATCGAGTTTTGCCATCTTGACCTCCATGCGCTCTGGGTAAACATCACCAAACTGGCGTGCGTCAACGCTGAACACATAATTCTTGTCCTTGACAAGTTTGATGCCCGGTGTTACCATCCAGTCGTCGCCTTTGTTTGTTTTGTTGTACTTGTATCTTGCACAAGGTTCAGTGGAAAAGAATGACCATGTGCTGGCATCATTGTTGGCGTCAATTATGGTAAGGTCGTTGAAAGCGTCCTCTGTCGCAATGGGGTTTATGTAAGGCAGCACGTCAACATTCTCCGCCTTGCGCACGCTGTTGCGCACCACTGGTTTCCCGATGTTCTCGTTCATCAGGTTTGCAAACTCGGCCTTGCTCATCTCGCCGGCCTCCATGGCCTTGATGAGCATGTTCTCACTCGGCACACTTGCAAAATCAACTGATTTTGCCACATTCAGCGTCTTCACGTTCGTGGGGACAGCCTTCCGGGCAATCAGATTCTGAGCATGCAATGGCAGCGACAGCATTGCAGCAGCCGCGAACGCCAGTAAAAATGTTCTTTTTCTACTCATAATTAATTCTTTTTTAGGTTAAACAAAATATTGATAAATTAAGGTTTCTAATCGTGTTATATATTTTCAATGATATCGCATTCTTCCATTTGCTTTTCTCTGAATTGCCTCCCTGGCCACTCATGGATCAATGGTCAAATTGATTAACTGGTGGCAAATTTAATTAAAAAAAACATCATTTCCAAATTTTACGGGACATTTTTTCAACTATAATTGCAAAAAAGTATATAAAAAGATTATTTTATGCCGTTTCGCCGGCATATTGTCAGAAAGCCGAAATGCAATTCCCGTCTGCGATGAAGTGTATGTCCATTCCGTTGAACGACATTCCATAAACGCGCCCCGGGTCATTCTGCACGCGCGGACGCGGGTCGAGTTCCAGTGCACCGACGAGTGCGCGCTGCTGTTCCGGCGTGAGTTTCTCACGCAGATTGCCGCCAAGCGATACGCTCATTTTCCTCCATTCACTGCCGTCAACGAACCCGGAGTGCGCATCCTCCACGCTGTCGCAGAATCTTATGTAAGGCTTTATGTCGAGTATCGGAGTGCCGTCCATTAGGTCGCCCCCGCTAACCGTTATCACCGGCCCGCGTTTCGCGTCGGTTTCCACCTTATTTATATATACGCACGACAGTCCGATGGGGTTTGGGCGGAACGGCGAGCGGGTCGCGAACACCCCCATGCGCCTGTTGCCGCCGAGACGCGGAGGGCGCACGGTAAGTTTCCCGCGATGCTCCTTGTTGGCGGAGAACAGCCATATTATCCACAGGTGGCTGAAGCCATCCAGTCCACGCACTGCATCCGGATTCCTGTATCTCGGCTCAAAGACTATTTCCCCTGTCAGTTCCCTGACGAGCCCGCTCTGGCGCGGTATGCCGAACTTTGTCCCGAACGGCGAGTGGAAATATGCTATCGGTTCCATGTTATTCTGTTTTGATATTGAATGTAATCGCGTTCACCGCATTGCAAAATTAGTGAAATAAAATGGTTTCGCAGCATGATTTACATTGAAAATGACTATCTTTGCAGGAAAATAAATCATACGACCGGAAATGGAAATGTTATTTGCCCTTGCCGGACTTGCCGCAGGAATCGTCATAGGCATACTCTACGGCAGGGGAAAGTCAGGCGCGCTCGCGGCAGAGGCCGGCATGCTTAGGCGGCAGATGGAAGACGAGCGGCGGCAGTACGAGGAAAGGCACCGCGAGGCAATGGACGTGCAGCAGGCACGCTTCGGCGAGGTGATGGAAAAGGTGAAGGCGGAGATGAAAGATGCCGCCAACGAGATGCTCATGCAGCGGCAGAAGGAGTTTGCCGAGCAAAGCAACACGCAGATAGGGAATGTCGTCAACCCGCTGCGGCAGTCCATCACCGAGATGCGTAAGGCCATGGACGACAACATGCTGCGCCAGACATCGATGACGAGCGAGATGCGCACAGGCATCGAGAACATGATGCGGCAGAGCGAGGCGGCGAAGCGCAGCACGGAGGAACTCACACGCGCCTTCCGGAACGACACCAAGGCGCAGGGCGACTGGGGAGAGACGGTTCTCGACGAAATTCTCGAGTCGCAGGGACTGCGCCGGGGGATACACTATGAGACGCAGGCGACAATCCGCGACGCACGGGGCAACGTGATACGCCCGGAGGACGGGCACAACCTGCGGCCGGACATCATCATGCACCTCGACAAAAACCGCGAGCTGATAATCGACTCGAAGGTGTCGCTGTCGAGTTTCATCGACTTCGTTAACGCGGAGACACCAGAGGACAGGCAACGGCACCTGAAAGCGCACACCGAAAGCATACGCCGCCATGTGAAGGAACTTTCCGAAAAGGACTACTCGTCATACATACAGCCGCCGAAAGTGAAGATGGACTATGTGATAATGTTCATGCCGAACACCGGCGCATTGTGGACGGCGCTGAAAGCCCAGCCCGACCTGTGGCGCAAGGCAATGGAGCGCAACGTGTTCATCGCCGACGAGCAGACGCTGTTTGCCGCCATGCGGATAATCAACATGACATGGACGCAGATAGCGCAGGCGGAGAACCACGAGAAGGTGTTCCGCCTGGCGGAGGAGATGGTCGACAGGGTCGGGAAGTTCGTCAAGACCTACGAGGAGATGGGCAGGCAGATAACACGCCTGCAAAAGGCATACGAGGACGGGGAGAAGAAACTCGCGCCGGGCGGGCAGAGCATCGTCACCACGTCTGTGAAACTGATAAGGCTCGGGGCAAAGCAAAACCCAAGGAACCCGGTGACTGCCGACGGCGCCGACGGCGCCGACGATGCACTGCCGGAAATGCCTGAAAAAGAGGAAGGCGAGCAAAAAGCGGAGGAAAATATCGCGACGTGACGCAAAAAACGCACGTTATGTTTGGAAATATAAAATAATTGACTTACCTTTGCACCCGCTTTGACAAAGCAACCACCAAACACGGTGCCCGTAGTTCAGTTGGTTAGAGCGTCAGATTGTGGTTCTGAATGTCGTCGGTTCGAATCCGACCGGGCACCCACGGAAAAGGAAGCGGAAACCATTTTATTTCAATGGCTTCCGCCTTTGTTTTGTATATCACAATATGGGCAGACAGAGGTCATTTCCGCCACATGCACCGAATTGATGGTGCTTTACACCACCTACTCTGATTTCAGGCGCGGAGTTGACGAACTGCTGAACAGGGTGATGGAAAGGATATGGAAATAAAAAGGGTTGTCTCAATGGCTACCCTTTTATGTGTTTTTATTCTAATATCAAATCTTCTTTACTATGATATTCATAGATTTTCGATTTGGGATTATAACATTGATATTTCATTATATCATATTCATATTTTATAATCTCCACTTCCACGTGAGTTGATTTCACAATAGCCTTCTTGTCAGGAAGTGGAATGAAATTTGAAAAATACTCTTTCAACTTGCTAACATCGTTTGTCATTCCCCATAGTTTGAAGAAGAGAATGATTTGCAGAATCCCAAATACGATGATTATTACCGATACAAATGCTTCCATATTGAATTCTATTTTATCGTTTACTCCGCAAAAGTAGGTATTATTCTTAACAAGTGCAACTATTTCACTGATTTTACTCTATTTTTTTTTATTATCAGGTAAGAACTTTCTGAACCTCTGTTCAATGTTCTTTGTGTCAAGTACCTTTAACTGTTCTTTTGCCATTTTATGGAGAACCTCAAAGCGTTGTTCCCTTGGCAACCCTTGCTTTATCATTTCTGAATTAGCAGACTCCATGTTAGATAGCACCACCAATTGATTAATACTTGCAGTTTCTCTAATATTCAGCCCTTTAGATACCAACTTTGGATTTGCCTCATTCCATTCCTTTGCCTTGCATCCAAAGAGAATTATATTAAGCATATCAGCTTCCGTTGCGTAAATAATTCCTTGTTTGATAGATTGAATATTCATTTTTGGAATAATCACGTTTTTGATAGCGTCGGTATGAAGTGCATAATTGGTCTTGGAGAGTATTCGCTTTGCGTTCCATTCAAGTGAAAGCGGGCTGCTTTCCTGCTCCTTTAATCTTTGATATTCCTTTACAATGTAAAGTTGGAATGTAGGACTAATCCACATGCCAAAGTTGAATGCAATGTCCCTATGTGCATAAGTGCCTCCATTTCGTCCTGCTTTAGATACAATACCAATTGCATTGGTAGCGTCTATCCATTTTCTTGGGGTCATATTAAATCTGTTCAATCCTGCTTCTTTCATAAAGGTGTCGAATTCGACACCTTTAAAGTCTGGGTTATTTAGGCTTTCCCAAACGCCAAGATATTCTAAGGTGTTTTTGTTTCTCATCCAATTGCGAATATGGTCTTCCCCCTCATTGGCTCTCACCATATCCGTCAGACTGATGTAGTCGTTATCATCTTTTCCTATAAGCACGGATATTTCCGTGTTCTGCACCGTTATTTTCTTTGATGTATTCATATTTTTACTCCTTACCTTTCAGTTCTCCGACAATCTTTTCCAGTTCAACACTGCCTTTTCTTTAATTGTGTCGAATTCGCCACAATTAAAATTTGGATTATTCAGAAAATTTTGTGTTGAGAATAGGAAGTTTCCTAATTTTACTCATATTCTTCTCTTTTTTCAACTCCCTGAGTATCCTTGCCAATTCGCTAATATCGTAAGTATCATAACTGGTCATCATATTGAAGCCTATTGAGTAACTATCCTATTGGCTTTGAAATGTCTATGCGCAATCCGAGAGAGTTGACAAGGCGAAAGAATAGTCCTACTCCAGGCTCAATCAATCCGTTTTCTATTTTTGATATGTATGACTTGGTAGTGCCTGCTTTCTTTGCCAATTCGGTTTGCGTCATTTTTGCTTCCTTGCGTGCTTGTAAAAGGATTTGCGAGGCATAAAAAGCCTTTGCCTCATTTTCAAACTGTAAACGTTGCGGTGTACCCTCCTTGCCGTATTTCGCATCCAGCACGAGGTCGTAGTCTTCAATCTTGTGGTTGTTTGTCTTCATAATATGCCTCCTTTATCTTTAGTGCTTTTTCTATTTCTTGTCTGGGTGTTTTCTTTGTCTTCTTGTGAAAGCCATTGAACAGCACCACGATTTGTCCGTTGTCAAAAATAAAGAACACACGGTAGATATTGCTCCCGTATTCAATTCGCAATTCAAACAATCCATCTCTGATCGCTTTGACAAACTTTGACGAAAGTCTTTCCTGTGTTTTCAGTAGCTGCAAGGCGTAGTCTATCTTTCGCTGCACTTTCTCATCCAGCGTCTGCATGAATGCCTGAAAATAGCCACCGTATGTTCTTATTCGTCTCATACTGCAAAAGTAGCAAAAGTTTCTATATATAACAACATTTTCCGCTGTTTTTTTTTACCGTATAGTAAAATTAGGAATTATCGCAGAGTCAACCAGCAAAAAACCTCGCTGAAAAGATTTCCCCTCATAATATCGTTATAACCAAAAAAAAACGTAACTTTGCAAACCGCATTATGAGAATATGATGGACGAGAAGGACAGGAAACCACTGCTGGGAATGACACCGGACGAGATGAGAGACGAGGTGACATCGCTCGGGATGCCTGCATTCACAGCAAGGCAGATCGCGGAGTGGATATACCGCAAGGGCGTGGAAGACATCGGGGAGATGACCAACATATCGAAGAAGAACCGCGAGCTGCTGGCACAGAGGTTCGTCACGGGAAGGTCAAAGGCCATTGCCGCACAGACTTCCGCCGACGGGACACGCAAATACCTGTTCCCCGCAGGCATCGGCAATGCCACGGTGGAGGCGGTGTATATCCCCGACGGGGAACGCGCCACGCTGTGCGTCTCGTGCCAGGTGGGATGCAAGATGAACTGCCTGTTCTGCCAGACAGGCAAGCAGGGCTTCGAGGGGCAACTCACCGCAGCCGCGATACTCAACCAGGTTTACTCGCTGCCAGAGAGCGGCAAACTCACCAACGTGGTGTTCATGGGACAGGGAGAACCGATGGACAACCTCGACAACGTGTTGCGCGCAACCGAGACACTCACCGCCGAATACGGATGGGCATGGAGCCCCAAGCGCATAACCGTGAGCACGGTCGGGGTGAGGGGCAAACTGAAACGCTTCCTCGACGAGAGCCGCTGCCATCTGGCAATAAGCCTGCACTCGCCGTTCCACGAGCAGCGCCTGCGCCTAATGCCCGCCGAGAGGGCAATGCCGATAGAGGACACCGTGGCCCTGCTGAGGCAATACGACTTCAGCGGGCAGCGGAGGCTGTCGTTCGAGTACATCGTGCTCGGCGGAGAGAACGACACCACGGAGCACGCCAGGGCTATCGTCAGGCTGCTTTCAGGAATGGAGTGCCGCGTCAACCTTATCAGGTTCCACCAGATACCAGGAGTGCCGCTGCACGGGGCAAGCGACGGCAGGATTGAGGAAATGCGCGACTATCTCACCGCACACGGCATATTCACGACGATACGCGCGTCGCGCGGACAGGACATACTTGCCGCGTGCGGGCTGCTCAACACCAAGTACAAAGACCGTCAGGATGAGGAAGCCCACGGAAGACGGGAACAACAAGAATAACAGGAAAAAGAAAAAGAACATAATATGGAAAACAGGAAAATACGCATCGCCATAACGCACGGCGACACCAATGGAACAGGTTACGAATTGATATTCAAGGCTTTCGCAGAGCCAGGGATGCTCGAACTTTGCACACCAGTGATATACGGCTCGCCGAAGGTGGCCGCATACCACCGCAACGTGCTCGACGTGCAGGCCAATTTCTGTATAATAAACAACGCGGAGGAGACACAGGACGGACGGCTCAACCTGCTGACGGTGCTCGAGGACGACACAAAGGTGGAGATGGGAACACCGACAGCAGAGTCAGGAGAGGCTGCCGTGAAGGCACTCAACATGGCCATCAGCGACTGCCAGAAAGGATTAGTCGACGCAATAGCAGGGGCGCCGGTTGGCGAGAGCAACTTCAGATTAGGCAACACTGACTGCAAAGACCAGGCCACACTGTTGGAGAAGACCGTGGGCGAAGGGAGAGAAGCCCTGCGAATGATTGTCGGGAAAAAAATGAGGATCGCATTCGCGACGACAGACATGCCACTCAAGGAGGTGGCACAGGCAATAACCACCGAGCTCGTGGAGCAAAAGGCGGCGGCGCTGCACGAAACACTGCTCAGGGACTTCCGCCTGTCGAACCCGCGCATAGCAATACTTGCGCTGAACCCAACGGAAGAAAGCGGCAGCGGGGCAGAAAGCGAGGAAACGACGATACTGAGGCCAGCGATGGAGAAACTCGAGGCCGACGGCAAGCAGGTGTTCGGCCCCTACCCGGCGGAAAGGTTCTTCGGCGAGGCGCAGTACACGGCATTCGACGGCATACTGGCAATGTACAAGGATCAGGGGACGATAGCATTCCGCACCATCGAGCAGGAAAACGGGGTCAGGGTATGCGCCGCGATGCCGGTGGTGATGACAATGCCGGACATTGGGCCGGAGTTCAGGAAGGCCGGGAGTGGCGAGGCTGACGGACAGACGATGCGCAACGCCATATACTCGGCGATCGACATGGCGCGCAACCGCGCCGACTATGACGGGGCGAGGAAAGACCCGCTGAGGAAACTATACCACGAGAGACGCGACGAGAGCGACAAGGCACGCTTCAACATACCTAAGAGACAGGCGGCGGAATAGGAAGGCGGCAACAGCAGGTTGCTCGCAGGCTCACGCTAACATAATAGACCGGAATGAAAAAGAAATACCAGAACGCGTTCTTCGTCTTCGGACTGGTTCTGCTCGTTGTGATGATAACCCAGCTTGATTTCGTGCAGGTATGGGAGGGCCTCCGCCACGCAGGCTACTGGTTCATCGCCGTGCTGGCATTGTGGTTTTTCCTCTATTTCTTCAACACCACGTCATGGTACATCATAATAAGAAGCACCGCCGCTCACCAAGGCGAGGGGGACAAGATACCGTTCATGTGGCTATACAAGGTGATGGTGTCCGGGTTCGCGCTCAACTATGCCACCCCGGGAGGACTGATGGGGGGCGAGCCTTACCGCATAATGGAACTGTCGCCACACATCGGCGCAGAGCGGGCGTCGTCGTCGGTGATACTGCACACGATGACTCACATCTTCAGCCACCTGTGGTTCTGGCTGCTGTCAGTGGTGATTTACATCGCCTCCGAGACCGTAACGCCGTTCATGGCAGGCCTGCTCGCCGCCGTGACGGCCTTCTGCGCCATCGGAATATGGTTCTTCATGAAAGGCTACCGCAAGGGCCTTGCCAACCGCGCCATGGCACTCCTTAGCCGTATCCCGGGGGCGAAGCGCAGGGCGAGGCGCTTCATCGAGACACACCACGGCCAACTCGACAACATCGACAGGCAGATAGCGGCGCTCCACAGGCAGAACCCGCGCACCTTCTGGGGCGCGCTGCTCCTCGAGCTCGCGTGCCGTTTCGCCTCGGCGCTCGAGGTGATGTTTGTCCTGCTCGTCATCATGCCGTCGGTCAGCTACCTGCAATGCGTCCTTATACTTGCGTTCACCAGCCTGTTCGCCAACCTGCTGTTCTTCATGCCGTTGCAGATCGGCGGCCGCGAGGGAGGCTTCATGATGTCGGCTTCCGGGCTCGCGCTCACCTCTTCCGCCGGGATATTCGTGGCACTCATCGTCCGGCTGCGCGAACTGTTCTGGACCGCTATGGGAATGTTGCTCATAAAGGTTGGAAAGCGCGCAAAGACTCGCTGAGCCTGCGGGCATTTTCCCGCAATGCCGCGCCTTGTCACAAACCGCACTGCGGAAGCCATCAGACCGCGCTGCCGTTTGTATGCCCTCACAGTGCAAACACGCCGAATTTGGTGAACAATCACGCCGAATTTGTTGAGCAAACACGCCGTAATTGGTCACCAAACACGCCGTAATTGCAGCGCGGCAAGCCACAAAACCGGAGCATTAAGGAATGATTTCCGGCATGGATATGCCGCCCTGAAAGAAATCTGACACACACAACAAAGAGAGGGGGCGCGCCAGAAATCACCTTACTGGCACGCCCTCCCCGAAAAATCATCCGCCTATCAAATCTTGCCAACGAGATCTATGCTCGGCTTGATGGTCTTGCCGCCCTTTCTCCACCTGGCGGGGCAAACCTCGCCGTCATGGGTGGCAACGAACTGTGCGGCCTGCACCTTGCGCACGAGCTCGTCTGCGTTGCGCCCGATGTTGTTGTCCTGGATCTCCGCCACCTTGACCTTTCCCTCCGGGTTAACGAGGAAGGTGCCACGGTAGGCCAGGCCGGCATCCTCGATATACACCCCGAAACCCTTTGCCAGTGTCCCTATCGGGTCGGCGAGCATCGGGAATTTTATCTTCTTTATGCTTTCCGAAGCATCGTGCCATGCCTTGTGTACGTAATGCGAGTCGCAGCTCACCGAGAACACCTCCACGCCCATCGCCTTGAGCTCGTCGTATTTCTCGGCGAGGTCAACCAGCTCGGTTGGGCAAACGAAAGTGAAGTCGGCAGGGTAGAAGAAGAACAGAGCCCACTTGCCCTTGATGTCCTCGTTGCTCACGGTCTTGAACTCACCGTTGTGGAATGCGTTTACTTTAAATTCCGGTACTTGTGCATTAATGATTGGTTCCATAATTATATTTATTGTTAGTTTGTTTTGAATTTTTTTCTACTTTTCATTATTCACTTCATCCGGTCTTCAACAACTTCCCAGTTGATTATAGACCAGATTGCTGCCAGATGATCGGCTCTCCTGTTCTGAAAGTCGAGATAGTAAGCGTGTTCCCACACATCGATTCCCAGCAGCGGGTTCAGTCCGCCGCGCAGCGGGTTGTCTCCGTTCGCCTCCTGGGTTATGACGAGCCGTCCGTCCCTGTCCTGCGACAGCCATGCCCACCCGGAACCGAAGAGTGTGGCGGCAGCCTTCGTGAACCGCTCCTTGAACTCCCCGAAGCTCCCGAACGCGGCATTTATGGCATCAGCCACCCTGCCCTTTGGCTCGTTGTTGTCGGCCTGCGGCATGAACTGCAGGAAATACAGACTGTGGTTGAGTGTCTGCCCGGCGTTGTTATACACCGGCCCTTCCGGTGCCGACTTCACTATTTCTTCCACAGACTTGCCCTCGAGCGCAGTGCCCTCGACAAGGCTGTTGGTCGTGTTGACATAATTCTGCAAATGTTTCCCGTAGTGGAAATTTATTGTCTGCTTGCTTATTACCGGCTCGAGTGCATCCTCGGCATACGGCAGTCTTGGCATATCTATTTTCATTATCTTGTTGTTTTAAACCTTTACTAATGTTTTCTTATCACAACGCAAAGATAGGCAACACCTGCCACATTCGCAACAGATAATGTCTATAGTCCAATCGACAAAACCTATAACGAGCCATACGGCATTGAAAACCAGCACAATAAAAATCAACATCTTTTTTGTGGGAAATCATTTTTTGTGGTGACGACAGTCTTTAAACTATTGTCAAGGTGTAGCAGCATGTCATATTCATTATTAAACATTCTGTGGCAATATGCCGATATTAAGTTTTTTTTTCGTAAGTTTGCAGTGCTATAGAAAGGAACGACATATATGACACTGCAACAACTGGAATATGTGATGGCTGTGTTCCGCTACAGGCACTTTGCCAAGGCGGCGGAGCACTGCAACGTGACACAGCCCACCCTTAGCTCGATGGTACAGAAATTAGAGGAAGAACTGGGTTTGAGGATTTTCGACCGCAGCAGGCAGCCGATAATGCCCACGCAGGCTGGGAAACTCATCATTGAGCAGGCGTGGAGCGTCATGGTGAGGGCAAAGAAACTGCGCGATACAGCGGAAGAGCAGAAGAAGTCGGTCACGGGGACGTTCAACATCGGCGTGCTGCCTACGATAGCGCCGTATCTCGTGCCGAGGTTCTTCCCCAAGATGATTGACGACCACCCGGAGATGGACGTGCGCATCACGGAGATGAAGACTGCCGACATAAAGAAGGCTCTTATGCACGGAGACATCGACGCCGGGATATTGGCAAGGATTGATGGTTTGGATGATTTCGTCTGCCACAACCTGTTCTACGAGCAGTTCATGGCATACGTCGCCGCGACCGACCGCCTGACCAACCTGAGGACAATACGCGTGACCGACCTGAAGGACGAGTTCCTGTGGTTGCTTGACGAGGGGCATTGCTTCCGCGACCAACTGGTGAAGTTCTGCAAACTGGAAGCGGCATCTATGAGCAAGAAGGCATACAACCTCGGCGGCATAGAGACATTCATGCGAATAGTGGAAAACGGCAAGGGGGTGACGTTCATCCCCGAACTTGCCACGATGCAGCTCACCGAGAGCCAGATGCGCCTCGTGAAGCCGTTCGCTCACCCCATACCCACCCGCGAACTGGTGTTCATGACGAGCCGCCACTTCATCAGGGAAACGCTGCGCGACATTATAATAGAGCGCGTCAGGCGGTCGGTGCCGGCATCGATGCTAACCCTTGCGCGGACAAGCGTGCGGATATAAGCCAGGATATACAATGAAACTCCTGCGTGGAGTGACACTTACCGTTTCGTCTTTTGCCAACCCGTCCCCCGGCAGCACAAGCCGCTTGCCGGCATCTCAGACCAGGTTGTAATTTTGCTGAAGCCATCGCGCCACCGTCAACGGCTCTTCCCTCATCAGTTTTCCAACGCGCCCCTAATTGGAATTCACGGAATGTGCGCCTTTTCCGCCCAACCACAGTCCGGCGAAAGTCATCGCGCCGTTCAGCATCAGCAGTTCATAGCCGAAATGATAGCCGGTTGCGGCGCCCACCGCCTTGTCTATGGCGAAACAGAGCAGCGGCGACGCCACGGCGACGTATGGCACGATGCGGTTGTTCACCGTGTGGCGCGTGAGCAGCCCGAAGGCAAACAGCCCGAGCAGCGGTCCGTAGGTGTATGAGCAAAGCACGTATATGGCATCTATCACCGACGAACTGCCCACTGCGTCCACGGCAAGGATTATGACGGCGAAGATTGCCGCCAGCGCGAGATGTGCCCTCCGGCGCAGCCGCTCATCGTCATGACTCCCGCGTATATCCACGCAGTAACTCGTCGTCATGGCTGTAAGTGCCGAGTCGGCCGAGCTGAACGATGCCGCCACTATGCCTATTGTGAACAGCACCACCACCGAGTTGCCCAGCCGTCCCGAGGCGGCAAACATGGGCAGAAGTTCGTCGCCCTTCCCTGGCAGTGGCAGTCCCTCCTTCTGCGCCAGCATCATCAGCATGACGCCGAGCGCCATGAACAGCAGGTTTGCCGGCACGAATGCAAGCCCGTAGGTGCACATGTCCTTCTGCGCCTCGCGCAAAGTCTTGCAGGTGAGGTTCTTCTGCATCATGTCCTGATCCAGCCCCGTCATAACGACAACAATGAATATTCCGCTCAGGAACTGTTTCCAGAAGTTCTGCTTTGACACCCAGTCGTCAAACACGAACATCCGCGAGTGCTCGTCGGCGGATATTGCGGCAAACGCATCGCCGATGCCGAACCCAAGCTCGCCCATTACATTATATATAATAAGCAGCAGTGCCGTGAACATGCACGCGGTCTGGAACGTGTCGGTCCACACCAGTGTCTTTATCCCGCCGCGCCGCGTGTAGAGCCATATAACGGCCACCATCCCCACCACCGTGACAGCAAAAGGCACACCCACCGCAGCGAACACGAAACGGTGCAGGATTATGCACACGACATAGAACCTGACCGCCGCGCCGGTCATCTTCGACAATAGGAAGAACCACGCCCCCGTCCTGTACGCTCCCTTGCCGAGCCTGCGGTCGAGGTAGGTGTATATCGTGGTGAGGTTCATGCGGTAGTACACCGGCAGCAGAATGAACGCCACGGCGACATACCCGAGTATGAAGCCGAGGCACGTCTGCAGGTATGTCATCTGCGTTGCCATTACCATTCCCGGCACCGACACGAACGTTATGCCGGATATGCTTGCCCCCACCATGCCGAAGGCGACCATATACCACGGCGACCGCCGGTTGCCCCGGTAGAATGTGTCGTTGTCAGAATGTCTCGCCGTGATGCGGCTGAACATCATCAGCGCCGCGAGATAGGCAACTATCGTGACGATTATTATCATAACAGACAAAGGGGACGGAGATGATTTCTATCCGTCCCTCTGCTCGTTTTCACACCAAAGCCTTGTGTTATTTCTTTTCCGGTGCGGCCTGTTTCTGCGCGCCCTGTGCTGCCGGCGCGGCATTCTGCCCGCTTGTGCCGAAGCCCTGCACGTTGTTAGGGTTGGCCTGCGGTGCCTGTGTCTGTGTGTTCTCCAGCACGCTCTGGCTGTCTGTTGCCGCCGGCGCAGTCCATGCGCACACGATGCTGAACAGCACCATGCCTATCGCGAGGCCCCATGTCGCCTTCTCTATGAAGTCTGTCGTCTTGCGTACACCCATGATGGCGTTCGACGAGGAGAAGTTCGATGCGAGGCCTCCGCCCTTGGATTCCTGTATCAGTACGATGCCGATCATAAGCACGGCAGCCAGCAGGATCAGCACTAAGAATAATGTGTAAATCATCTTTTTTTATTGCTTTTTATACTTGTTGTTTATTATCAGTTTCTCCAGAAACCGGATTTGGTCTGCAAAGTAAACATTTTTTTTTGGAAAATTCAAATTTAAACGCTTAATAATTTCCAAAGCCTTCGAATATTGCCCTTGTTTTATGTAAATGCGCGCCAATGTCTCGGTGAAGAACCCCTCGTCGGTGTCGTTTCCGTCATTGTCCTCGCCGTCATCCTCCGGTATTTCGTAGTCAGGAATCTCCTGCAGTTCAATTTTGCCCTCGTTGGTGTCTATGAACTCGTCTATGAGGCTCTGTCCCCTCATCTGCGGTGTTTCCTGCGTGTCCGTGTCGTCATTCCCGTCCCCTGTTTCCATTAGGTATGCCGCATAGTCCACCGTTGCGTCCACCGCCGTCGGCCTGCGTTGCGTTCCTTCTCCGTCCTCATTCTCCTTTGGCAGTGAGTCGAGGAATTTGTCAATCAGCGACATTGTGCGGTCGTCCCCTGCGGCCTCTCCCGCGCCATGTCCCTCCTCCTTGCCCTCTCCGTCGTCGGGGCTCAGCCTGTAGTGTGCCGCCTCCACGAGGTTGAAGATTGTCCTCCGGTCAGTGACGTATATTGCCGCCCTGCGCAGTTCCTCGTCGAATGTGGGGTCGTGCAGCAGGTAAAGGTTTTGCAGCATCAGCAGCCTTGCCGTCTGGTAGTATGGATAGAGGGCGAGCATGGAGCGCAGGTCGTAAAGCGTCTCCTTGTCCATCAGCTCTGGGTGTTTTATAAGTTGCCCTATTTCCATGTCTTTGCTATTATGTTTTTTTCACCACTGCGCCACCGTGGCGTTGAAAATCTGGTCTGTCAGTTCCTTGCACATCTGCGTGACGAGTTCCTCCTGCACCGCGTTGAGGCTCTGTGTCGTCTCGTATGTCGATGTGGCAGTGAACTGTTTCTCGAAGTCCTCCGCGTGGTTGGTGTTGTTCGTGAACCTCACGTTGACGGTGATTGCCAGTTCCGTCTGCACCGACACGCCCTCTGATGACACCGACTTGTTCCGCTGGCTGTAGTTGGTTATCTCGCCCTCTATCTTCATGTCGCCGTTGCGTTTCACCTGTATCAGTTTCGTGTGATTTGCGAACTGGTCTTTCAGCCCGTTGTTGAAGATGCTCGCCATCGGCCCCCAGACGTAGCTCGAGCGTATTGGGAAATCGGCTATCTGTATCGTCTTCACCTTGCTGTAGTCTATGCTTGCCCCGTTGAACTTGTATGATATGCTGCACGCCGCCAGCGACAGCACCGCCGCTATGGCTGCTGCGCACATCACCGCCGCGCCTTTCGCGCCGCGCCGTCCCGTTATATGTCTCGTTGATGATGCCATTTCGCTGCCTCCCGGTCTATTCCAGTCCGTACTGTTTTATCCTTCTGTAAAGCGTGCGGTCCGAAATGCCGAGTTCCGCTGCCGCCTTCTTGCGGTTCCCCCCGTTTCTCTCGAGAGCCTTCTCCACCATCTGCCGCCCGATGTCGCTTAGGTTCAGCGTTTCCGGTTCCCTTATCTCCTCTGCCACGGCATCCTGCACGCTCGGTGTCTGTGGCATCCTCACCCTGTCCGCAGGCTGGTATATGGCCGGCATCTGCGTCTCCCCGGCGACGACAGCCGGATGCCTTGCCGAGTCGAGTTGCTTGCGCAGGTCGTTCATGTCCTGCCTGAGGTCTGACACGTTCCCCCGCAGCTCATACAGTATCTTGAACAAAATCTCGCGCTCGCTCTCGTATGACTTGCTTCCGCTGCCGCCCACCTTTGCAAGTTGCATGCTCTCCTGATCCTGCGGTATGAACTTCCGCAGGTCCTGCGGCGTTATCTCGCGCCTCTCGCTCAGTATCGACATCTGTTCGGTGATGTTCTTCAGTTGCCTCACGTTGCCCGGCCACTTGTATTTCAGCATAATCTGCTGTGCCTCCTCGGTGAGCGTAATCTTCGGCAGGTGGTATTTCTCTGCCATCAGCATGGCGAACAGCCTGAACAGCAAGAGGATGTCCTCTCCCCTGTCCCGCAGTGGCGGCATCTGTACCGGTATGGTGTTCAGGCGGTAGTAAAGGTCCTCGCGGAATCGCCCCTCGCTTATCGCCCGGCGCATGTTCACGTTCGTCGCAGCCACGATGCGCACGTCGGTCTTCATCACTTTCTGCCCTCCCACGCGCAGGTACTCGCCCGTCTCGAGGACGCGCAGCAGCCGTGCCTGCGTAGCCAGTGGCAGCTCGCCAACCTCGTCGAGGAACAGCGTCCCCTTGTTTGCTATGCCGAAATATCCCTCGCTCTCACCGATGGCACCTGTGAACGAGCCTTTCTCATGTCCGAAGAGTTCCGAATCGATGGTTCCCTCGGGGATGGAGCCGCAGTTTATGGCGAAATACTTCTCGCGCCTGCGCGGCGACCTGTCGTGTATCAGCCTCGGTATGATCTCCTTGCCCACGCCGCTCTCGCCGACGATGAGCACGCTGAGGTCGGTCGGCGCGACCTGCATCGCCACGTCGAGCGCCCTGTTAAGCGCATCGCAGTTGCCGACGATGCTGTAACGCTGTTTTATTTTCTGAAGTTCCGATGTGTTCATTTTGAGTTGACAAAATTACATATATTTTTCCACAAACCTGCAATTCTGGCAGAAAACTTGCTACATTTAACGAATTATATTACCTTTGCACGCCGTGAACAGCGTGGAAACATGCCAGTTTTGCTGGCAAGGCCGTCTGTTTGCGGAATACTCACATTATTAACAACAACTGATTTTTAAATGGAAAAAACACTCGTTCTTTTGAAACCAAGTTGCGTTCAGCGTCAACTTATCGGTGAGATAATCAACCGCTTCGAGCGTCGCGGACTGCGCATCGCCGGCATGAAAATGATGCAGTTAGACGATGCCATACTGCGCGAGCACTATGCCCACCTCGCCGACAAGCCGTTCTTCCCGGTGCTGGCTGCGTCTATGCAGGCATCGCCCGTTGTGGCAATGGCACTCGAGGGCATCGATGCCGTGCAGGTGGTGCGCACCATGACCGGTGCTACAAACGGCCGCGCCGCCGCTCCCGGCACCATACGCGGCGACTTCTCCGTGAGCAACCAGCAGAACATCGTGCATGCTTCCGACTCGCCGGAGAACGCCGCCATCGAGCTGAAGCGTTTCTTCCGCGAGGGCGAAATATTCGAGTACACCTCCGGCGCGCGCGAATACATCTACGGCGCGGACGAGTGCTGACACCGTGACAACCCGTCCACAGCACGGGCATATCCAGCAAATCAACTTACATGATTTCAGGACATGCCCGGCGGATAACATGAAAGGGGCTGCGTCTAAACAAATGCAGCCCCTCTCATCTGTTGACTTGTAGGGACTTACGCCCTGTAAGTCCGCTCCATGCACCATGATGCACATACCGAACAAAAATTATCTGTGCCAACGATGATGCTTGCGGACTTACAGGGCGTAAGTCCCTACATGCAAAATAAGTCCGCTGCACAAAGGGGCTTGTTTTGGAATAATTTATCAGAGCAAAAATCATTCATGCGAGACTGTGACGTAAAAACTTAATTGTGGCACAGCCTCTTCAGTTTACAACAAGGTGTCTTTCGCAATGAAAAATCGCCGGATTTGGTTTGTGAAAAAGCCGAATTTGCATCGCAAAACAGCCGAATTTGCGCTGCAGGAGATGCCAGACGGAAAACCGGTTGGCGGTCAGCGTGCGCCGGGAACGATGCCCTCTATGTATTTGCACAGTATGCCGATGCCCTTCAGGTTCTCCCCTCCCTGCGGTATTATGACGTCGGCATATTTCTTCGTAGGCTCGATGAACTGCTCGTGCATCGGCTTGAGCACCTTGAGGTATCTGTCCAGCACCATGTCCACGGTTCGCCCGCGCTCCACAACGTCGCGCTGAATGTTGCGTATGAGCCTCTCGTCGTCGTCGGTGTCAACATATATCTTGAGGTCCATCATGTCGCGCAGCTTGCGGTTTATGAGGGTCATTATCCCCTCGATTATTATCACCGGCTTCGGCTCCACACGCACCGTCTCCTTCATGCGGTTGCAGTCGATGTAGGAGTATGTGGGCTGTTCGATGGCCTTGCCGCTGCGCAGTTCCGTGACGTGCCTGATCAGCAGTTTCCAGTCGAACGCGTCCGGGTGGTCGAAATTTATCGCGTGGCGTTCCTCGTCGGTCATTCCCGTTGTGTCGTTGTAGTAAGAGTCTAACGGCACCACCGTGACATAGTGCGGCGGCAGAGCGGCCGCCAGTTTCCTGACCACCGTTGTCTTTCCCGAGCCTGTGCCTCCGGCAATTCCTATTATAGTCATTGTTATCTTGTTTTCTTTTTATTGCCTGGCTTCGTCTGCTGGCATGTCGCTATGCCTGCACGGCCACTCCCTGCCGCCCGTCGCCGCGCGGCTGTGAAGGCCTGACAACACCTTTGCGTAAATCTGCGCCTTTCCCTCCACGCTCATTGGGTATGCCCTCGAGCTGCTCGGCATCCGCCACAGCATCATGTGGCGTCCTGCGAAATCGAAAGGCATGCACTCCCCCACTCCCGGCTTCGCAATGCCGAAGTGCGCGGCGAGCAGCGCGGTGGCCTTCCCGCCCGTTGTCACTACCGTCTCGAGTGCCGGCATGCGGCTCATCAGGCCGTCGAGGTCGGTCGGTGTCACCACCTCGAGGTCCTTGTCGGATGCCGTGTTGCGCGTCCTCCTCACCTCCGTCGCGGTGTCGTATATCGCGATGCCCCTGTCACGCAGCAGCGCGACTATCTCCCCGAGGCGGAATGTCCTTGCCCCGCCGTCCACGAAGTGCATCTTGTCGGCGAAGAACACCAGCCCGAAGATGCGCCACATGTCGTTCTGGAAATTCGGGTAGAAGAAGTCCATCGACCACCTGTTGCGCGCCGGAGGAAAACTGCCGAGCATCAGCAGCCTCGCCCCGTCAGGTATGAACGGCTGCAGGGGGTGTCTCTCAGTGTCCATCCGCGCTTATTTCTCCTTCACGAGATAGATGGCCACCGGCAGGTGGTCGCTGTATCCGTTGAGCCACACCCCTCCGGCGTGCGTCCGCTTCGGTGTGCCCTTGTACTTACCCTCGGTCTGCATCAGGTAGTCGCGCTTCTGTATCTTGTGCCTCAGTAATGTCAGCGTGGAGTAGTCCTTGGTCATCGCTCCACTTATGAGGTTCGGCGACACCACTATCTGGTCGAAGAGGTTCCACGAGCCCTGGTAGCACAATGTGCCCTGCCCCTTCTTGGCGAGGGTGTTGTACCACGGGTTGTACATGTCGCCCGGGCCGACCTCCGACATTTCCGCCTTTGCCCCGAGAGCCTCGCACATGCTCTTGTCCATCGGGTCGTCGTTCATGTCGCCCATCACGATGACCTTCGCGGCTGTGTCCGCACGCATCACCGAGTCCTTTATCATGCGCACCTGCCGCCCCGCCGACTCGCGGTAGAACGGGCCGCTGAAACGGCTTGGCCAGTGGCACACGATGATTACGACATGCTCGTCGGCCATCGTCCCGCTGATGGTCAGGAAGCCGCGCGTGAAATACGCGCTGTCCTTTTCCAGTTCCTGGACGTATGGCAGCAACTTGTATCCGTTCAGCGTGAACAGCGCGGGGTTGTAGAGCAGCGCGCAGTCAATGCCACGGATGTCCGGCCCCTCCACATGAACATATTTATATCCACGCGCGCGCAGAGGCTCCTGTGCCACGAGGTCATCGAGCACGCGCGAGTTCTCCACCTCCGACAGGCCTATGACCGCACAGCCCACGTTGGGCAGCATGTCGGTGCCCATGTCAGCGAGGGCGCGCGCCATGTTGCGCAGTTTGTTCTTATATTTCATCTCCCCCCATCGGTTTGCCCCGTTGGGCAGGTATTCGTAGTCGTTCTTCCCCTCGTCGTGGCATGTGTCAAACAAGTTCTCCTGGTTGTAGAAGCCGACACCATAGACACGGAACTGTTTCTGCCCGTATGTGAAGACCGCCGCGAGGCAGAACAAAAAGATCAAGATTTTTCTCATAACTTTATATTGTTTTTATTTGTCCGGACCTGTATTTCCGAGTTCGGCGACAAAGTTAATAAAAAAAGTTCATATACAACTAATCCGGAATAAAAAAGAACGGCACGGCACATCATTTGTCCACGCGCAAACGGGATGAGCCGACCTCACAAACAAAAATCGGCAAATTGGAGGTTGCGGGAAGCAAGGCACGGGAGGAATGGCATTTAAACTTTTTTCGTTTTTTTGTTTTGTCCTTAAGTTTTTTCATGCTACCTTTGTACCCAAAGAATTATTAATTAAACTAAAAACGAGATGCAAAAAAAACTGAAACTTGCAGTGATTGCCCTTTGCTACGTTCCGCTGGCCTACGCCCAGACGGATGAGACGCAGTCTCAAAAGGCTGCGGCGATGGACGAGTCGGCATTCACTTTCACCGAGGCGCAGTTGGGAGACAACGATGACATGTCGCAGAACGTGACAATCATAGGCTCGAACAACAACATGTATGCGGACCGCGTCGGTTTCCTATTCTCGCCGGTGCGCTTCCGCTACCGCTCGCTCAACCAGAAATACAACGACGTCCACATAAACGGAGTGCTTATGAACGACATGGAGTCGGGGCAGTTCCGCTATTCATTGGTGGGCGGCCTGAACCGTATGACGCGCAATGCCGACAACGTGCTGGCATTCGAGAACGGTGGCTACAACATGCCGAACATGGCCGGAGGGGTGAACTACGACTTCCGCGCTGCAAGTTTCGCTGCTGGCCACAGGGTGTCTTTAGGCGCGGCAAACCGCAACTACACCCTGCGCGGGGTATATACCTACAGCACCGGCCTAATGCCGAGCGGATGGGCGGTGACGGCAAACCTCACCTACCGCTGGGCCAACAGGGGGTATGTCGAGGGAACGTTCTACAACGCCCTGTCATACTTCCTCGGCGTGGAGAAAATCTTCGGCAACCACAGCCTGTCGTTCGCCACATGGGGAAACCCAACAGAACGCTCCACGCAGGGCGCGTCGACCGACGAGGCCTACTGGATGGCAAACAGCAACTTCTACAACCCCTACTGGGGCTACCAGGACGGCAAGAAGCGCAACTCGCGAGTGGTGAACGACTACGCGCCGGCAGCCATCCTGACATGGGACTGGAAGATAACAGACGACATGAAACTAACCACGTCGGTGTTCGGGAAGTACTCGATGTACAAGAGCACGAAACTGAACTACAACAACACCGACAACCCGCAGCCTGACTACTGGAAGGTGATGCCGAGCAGCTACTACGACGTGTTCGACGAAAGCAACGAGGCAAACCGCACGCTGCAGGCCCTGGGCAACTGGACAACGGCCTACAGCATGTTCTCCGGCTCGAAGGCCAACAGGCAGATAAACTTCGACCAGCTGATATACTCAAACAAGATGGCAGCAGAGAACGGGCAGGACGCGATGTACTTCATTCAGGCAAAGCACAACGACGCGCTCACGCTGTCGCTCTCGTCGGCAATGAACATGACCGTGACCGACAAGAGCAAACTGAACTTCGGCATAATGCTCGGGACAAACAAAGGCAGCCACTACCAGACTATGGAGGACATGCTCGGCGCAAAGTCGTTCCACAACATCAACACCTACGCGCTGGGGACTTACACGATGGACGACGACCGAGTGCAGTATGACCTCAACAACCGCAACGGCGCTGTCGGCGAGGGCGACAAGTTCGGCTTCAACTACGACATACTCGTGAGCAAAGGCTTCTTCTGGGCCAACTACAGTGCCGACATGGGACGCTGGCACGCCAACGTGGCAGCGAGAACCGGCGGCGTGCAGATGCAGCGCGACGGAAAGATGCGCAACGGCATGGCCCCGGAGTTCTCATACGGCAAGAGCGGCAAGGCACACTTCGGCGAGCTGGGAGGAAAGGGCAGCCTGACATACGATGCAGGGCACGGACACGTCATAGCACTCGGGGCAGGCTACGAATGGCGCGCGCCGCAGGCATCAACGGCATTTGCGGCTCCGGAGATAAGCAACGACTTCGTCGACGGGCTTAAGAACGAGCGCATATTCAGCAGCGAACTGTCGTACCAGTTCCACAACTCGTGGCTGCACGTGAACCTGAACGGATACTACAGCAGGCTGAACCATGTGACGGAATGGCAGAACTTCTACTTCGACGACATCAACTCGTTCTCGTATGTCTCGCTCACAGGACTGAGGAAAGCGTACTACGGAGTTGAACTCGCGGCAAGGATAAAGATGAGCTCCATGCTCGACCTGAAACTGCTCGGCAGCATGGGAGAGGGCAAGAACACGAACAATGCACAGGTGAGGTACATGAACTCAACAAAGGCGACCTACGCCCGCGAGACGGCATACGTCAAGGACATGCGCGAGGCCGGAACACCGCTCACGGCACTCTCCGCCGGACTGAGCTTCCACAACCGTGGATGGTTTGTTGACCTGAACTGCAACTACTACGACCGCATCTACCTGTCATACTCGCCGAGTTACCGCTATGCCAGCACACTGGCATACCGCCAGCAAGTGGAACACAACGTGTTCGACAACGAAGGCAACCTGCGCGACGAGGCAGTGGCACAGACAAAGGGGCACGGCGGCTTCATGGTTGACGGCTCGGTGGGACGCTACATCCGACTGAAGGGCGGGCGCAGCCTGAGCATCAACCTCATGCTGACCAACATCCTGAACAATACGCGCATTGCAACCGGTGGCTACGAGCAGAGCCGCAGCGACTACACGGGCGCTACGTCGGACAACGTTAGGAAGCGCGTTTACAAGTTCTCGCGCAACCCGAAGAAATACTACGCCCTCGGGGCAAACGGAATGTTGAACGTGACATATAAATTCTAAGAAAACGTAAAACGCAAGAAAATGAAAAGAATATCATATCTGATTATCGCAGTGCTCTGCTTAGGCATGACGGCCTGCATGGACGGGGGCTACGACGAGCCCGACTTCAGCAAGGGCGCGCCCTACGGCAACAACGCCATTGAGCCGGCAAACCTCGTCACGATACAGCAACTGAAGGAGAAATACAGGAATGCCGTCACCACCGACTACCGCGACGGCAACTCGTTCGAGCAGGTGAAGGAGAAGATGCAGATACGGGGCTTCGTAACAGCGAACGATGTGTCTGGCAACATATACAATGAGGTGGCGATACAGGACGAGACCGGCGCGATACTCATCGAGATACAGCAGGGCGGACTGCACGGCTACCTGCCCGTCGGCACGGAGATAATCGTGGAGCTGCAAGGACTGTGTGTCGGCAACTACCGCATGCAGCCGGCAATCGGCATGCCGTCGAAAGTGTCGCAGGGAACAAACGAAGGCAAGGACCAGCTGGGGAAAGTGACGCGCAGGGAATGGCAACAGCACTTCCGCATAACGGGCAAGTCGCAGGTCTTCAAGCCGGAGACCTTCGTGGAAAACGGCAAGGCAAAGAACTGGAAGACGATTGAAGACGGCGGCAAACTGGGACTGCTCAAAGGGGTGAAGTTCAGCGAGGGCTCTTACTATTCCGGCAACAAGTTCGTGAAAATCAAGGTCGACGAGAACTCGAAATACGCAGACCCGTCATTCAACACGTCGGTGTCGTGGTTCTTCGAGGGGCTGCCAAGCACCGGCTCGGCGGGAACGCCATCCGTCATGCTTTACAACAGCGGCTACGCAGACTTCGCCGCCATGCCTCTGCCCAAGGGGCGTGTTGACATCACCGGAATCATAAAGCGGTACAACAACAGCTGGGAGGTGATAATACGCGACATCAACGACGTCGTTCCATCAACGGAAAAGTAACGGCCAAAGAAGTAACAAAACAAGTAACAAGAAAGAAACAAACAATCATAACATGAAAAAGATCATCTATTCTGTGATAATGCTCGCCATGGCGACATTCACAATGACAAGTTGCGAGGACGTTCCGGCACCATACGGCTTCCCGGAGGAAAACGGCGGAGAGGTGAACACACCGACGGCTGAGCCGGCGGGAACGGGAACAGAGGCAGACCCATACAACGTGGCGGCGGCACTCAACATAATAAAGGCAATGGCAGACGGCGATGTCACGGAGAACATCTGCGTAAAGGGAAAGATCTCGGCCATCGACGATGTCAGCCTCGACTACGGAAACGCCACATACTACATCTCTGACGACGGCACCACAAAAAACCAGTTGCAGGTGTTCCGGGGAATGTTCCTCGGAGGCGTGAAATTCACCAAGACAGACCAGATAAAGGTGGGCGACGAGGTTGTTGTCAAGGGCAAGTGCAAGAACTTCAAGGGCAACACGCCGGAGTTTGACGCAGGAAGCAGCATTATATCGCTGAACGGCAATACCCCGACGGCGCCTGACAAGCCAAAAACAAAGTTTGACCCGACGGGAAAAGGCACGCAGGCCGACCCGTACAACGTGGCTGCGGTGCTGCAGACGTTCTACAACCTGGAGGCAGGAAAAACAAGCGACAACGAGATTTACGTTAAAGGCAAGATAGTTGGCGCACCGCAGATAGACACTGGGCAGTATGGAAACGCCACATACTCAATAGCACAGGATGGCTCGGAGGGTGACGACAAACTGCTCATCTTCCGTGGATACGACCTCGGCAAGCAGAAATTCACCGATGCCGCCAAGATTAAGGAGGGCGACGAGGTTGTCGTCTGCGGAAAGGTGACTAACTACAACGGCTCGATACAGATTGCGCAGGGCAACTACCTTGTATCCATAAACGGCGGCGGTGGATCCAGCTTCAAGAAAACCGTTGATGGCAACACACTGACAATCGAAGACACGAGCCTGTCGGCAATGGGAGATGCGCCCAACCTGACATTGAATTTGGATGGGCTCGGATGGGCGGACAAACAGGCAGAGAACCTATCTGTCAGCAACAGCGAGTTTGCCATTTCGTTCGAAAAGGGAGAAGGCACGACACCGCCGACATACTATGCGTCAACAAAGGGTGTCAGGATGTATGCCAAGAATGTCCTCAACCTGGACTGCAAGGGCAAAAAAATAAAGAAGATAGTCTTTTTCTGTGAGTCCGCCGGAGGCAAGAACTATGTTGGCAACCCGCAGCTGACCGTTGAGAACAAAGACGGCAAGCTGGTCGTTTGCAACGACTTCTCAACCACCAAAGGCGGTATGCAACTGAGGATTCAGAAGATCGTGATCACATACGGTAAGTAGAAGCAAGCGGAGGACTGACAAGAACCCGCAAAACAAGATGACCGCTGCCATGTCGGGATTGCCCCGACATTGCAGCGGTTATCCCAAATCGCTTTCTATGTTAATATCCAAATGTTTTGACCATTATTTTCAATTTATAC
>URLI01000002.1 GCA_900548585.1 uncultured Prevotella sp.
GGCGTAGCGGGCTACGTCAAGAAAAAACGACGGGCAAGATGCCGGCAAGCGGCTGCAAGCAGCCGGGGAACAGGTTGCCAGGATGAAATTGAAAAATCTGTGTTGTAATGACCGATTTGGGTTTAAAGTTGTCCAAGGCGGATTCGAACCACCACAAACAGAACCAAAACCTGTTGTGCTACCATTACACCATTGGACAATCGCGTGTGCAAAGGTACGCTTTTTTTGCTCCAGCACAAAATTTTATGGTGCTTTTTTTATACGTATTACGTTCAGTGCAAAAAAGGAAAGTGGTTTACAGGCAGCCGTGGAACGGGCTGTTGGTATGTAATGGGATAATCAGCGTGTTGTAATGATCGACTGGGGTTTAATACCACGACGGTGGTGTTGTTACTGAACTTGCCGTACATATATTACAGATTATTATCTAAAATGGGGTGCGCCGGAAACTTCCCGACACACCCCACAGTGTCTCACTCATGCCACGCGGTCAAGTGGTTGCCCGTTTTTATTTCAGGCCAGCCCATTTACCACGTATCGGCTTGCACTGAACGTAAAAGTCGACAAAATTAAATATTTTGTATGGACCGGATTCGTTGCTGAAATATCTGAGCACCTGCACAAAACGTTTGCTTGAATCCCAGCCTCCGGAAGTATTCACGGCATTATACATTACCGTTCCTCCTACTAATTGTGCTTCTTGATTTTCTTGTGCAGGGTTCGCAATTACATTAACGTGGTATGGCTCATTTGGCTTGTAAGCGTTCTTGTCATGGGCTCCATCCAGCAGAGCAGCCGGAAGATAACGTTGTGCGTAATTATCATTGGGGCTATACTTAATCTTTTCTTTCAGCATACGCAAAGCCTGACTTGCGCATGTCTCTGTGCATAGCAGTTTCAGACACTTTTCACCCGTGGCACGGTCTCGCCCGTAAATCTCCATTGCCATCGGTATCATGGCAACACAGCCCTCCGGATAGAATCCAAGGAATTTCTCATAAACAGTCTTGAACTCGGTGAAGCCAGATGGTATGTTGGTGAATGTCACATAGTTGCTTGCGCTACTATTATATTCATCAAAGTTAAAGGCGCTCCATCCGCCATTTGTTGTGTTCACCTTCCTTGCAACGAAGTTTCCTCCTTTTGCGTTTACCTCCCTTCCGACAATATACTCATGATCTCCGTATTTAGCGATGTTTCCACTGGCAGAGAAAGTCTTGACATCCTCATTGACAAGGTTGGCCCACGGGTCGTTGCTTGTGCCACCGCCGTTGCCACCACCGTTGCCACCACCGTTGCCACCACCGTTGTTTCCGCCGTTGTCACCGCCTCCCGGAGGAACCACTGGTGGCGTGTTCGGGTCGTCAGGGTCGTCAGATCCACAAGACACAAACGTCATCGTTCCTGCCATGAACATTCCCATCATCGACAGCAACATAATTTTCTTAAAAAAGTTCTTTTTCATAATTAGTTTTGTTTAATGTGTTAATATTATCTGAAAAGTCACATCGCGTAATGCAATCCAATCAGTTGAGTTGGTTTCCCCGCAACTTTCTTGTAACAAATAGTTATGCTATATTCTATTTATATGTTGGTAGGGTATTCCGCTGCAAAAATAACAGATTTTTGTGTAACGTGCAAATTTATTTCGAATTATTTTATTGAAAAGCTTTATTACGGCAAATCAGATACCAGGAAGTGTTATGAACCGAGCAGATGCCGTATGGCATCTAACGGCGATAGCACCAGCATTCTCGGCCCGGCCCATTTCATAACGTCCCTTATCATTTCCCTTTGCCTTGGGGCATAGCAATGCACCGGGCAGTTCTTGCACGCGCCCTTTTTCTCGCCGAACCTGCAGTGTTCCAGCCTCAGGCAGGCATAGTCGGCGAGTTTGCGGTATTCCTCCGGCACGCTTTCCAGCCCAAGTTTCCTTCGGCAGTACAGCTCCACCATCAGCCTAACAGTGCGTTTCTCGCGTTCTATCCTGCCCATCGCCGTGTCTTTGGCGCGCCCGCTCACATCCGCTCCGGCACATCAATTCCGAGTAGTGCCATGCCGTTGCGTATTATTTTTGCCACGTTCCTTGCCAGCACGAGCCTCGTGCGCCGCGTCTGTCCGTCGCCTGCGTTCAGCACGCTGTAGTCGTGGTACCACTGGTTGAACTGCTTGGTGAGCTCGTAGCAGTAGTTGGCTATCCCGCTCGGGCTGTAGTCCTTGCCGGCCTGCTCCACCACTGCCGCGAAGCTGTTCATCTTCTGCACCAGTTCAATCTCCTTCTCGTTGAGATCCGCCATGTCGCCAGTGTTGAGGTCTGCCACGCTCATCCCTGCCGCCTCCGCCTTTCTCATTATGCTCTTTATGCGTGCGTGGGTGTATTGTATGAACGGCCCCGTGTTGCCGTTGAAGTCGATGGACTCCTCCGGATTGAACAGCATGTTCTTCCGCGCGTCCACTTTCAGTATGAAATACTTCAGCGCGCCCATTCCGACGATACGCGCGATTTCCCGCTTCTCGTCCTCCGTGAGGTCTGCGTTCTTCCCCGCCTCATCGGCAGTCCGCCGCGCATCGGCGATCATCACCTCGATGAGGTCGTCTGCGTCGACCACCGTTCCCTCGCGGCTCTTCATCTTGCCGTTGGGCAGTTCCACCATGCCGTAGGAGAAATGCACGAGCTCGCGCCCCCACCTGAAGCCCAGGCGGTCGAGCAATATCGACAGGACCTGGAAATGATAGTTCTGCTCGTTTCCCACGACGTATATCATCTTGTCTATCGGATAGTCGGCGAAGCGCATCTCCGCCGTCCCTATGTCCTGCGTCATGTAGACGCTCGTGCCGTCGCTGCGCAGCAGCAGTTTCTTGTCCAGCCCCTCGTCCGTGAGGTCTGCCCACACCGAGTTGTCGCCGTGCCGCTCGAAAAGTCCGTTCCTCAGCCCCTCCTCTACCTTCGCCTTGCCACGCAGGTAGGTCTGGCTCTCATAGTATATCTTGTCGAAGCCCACGCCGAGAGCCTTGTAGGTCTCGTCGAAGCCGGCATACACCCACGAGTTCATCGTCGCCCACAACGCGCGGACCTCTGGGTCGTTGTTCTCCCACCTCACGAGCATTTCGTGCGCCTCCTTGATCAGCGGTGCCTCGTTCTTCGCCTTCTCCCCGGCCTCTTCCTCCGCCATGCCCTGCGCGGTGTAACTCTGCCTCAACGCCGCCACCTCCTCGCGGTAGTGCTTGTCGAACAGCACATAATAGTCGCCGATGAGGTGGTCGCCCTTCTTACCGCTCGACTGCGGGGTCTCTCCGTTTCCCCACTTCTGCCATGCCAGCATCGACTTGCATATATGTATCCCTCGGTCGTTCACGATGTTGGTCTTCACCACGCGGCAGCCGTTGGCCTCCATTATCTTTGCCAGCGACCACCCGAGCAAGTTGTTGCGTACATGCCCGAGGTGAAGCGGCTTGTTGGTGTTCGGCGACGAGTACTCTATCATCACCAGCGGACTGTCGTCGCCCGCCTTTCGGTATCCGAAGTCCGGGTCTGCGTCGATGTCGCTCAGCAGACTTGCCCACGCCTCCTGCGACACGACGATGTTGAGGAAGCCTTTCACCACGTTGAACGATGCCACCACGCTGGTTTCCCTGACGAGTGCCTCGCCAATCTCCTGCGCCGTGTCCTCCGGCTTTTTCCTCGAAATTCTCAGGAAGGGGAACACCACGAGCGTCAGGTTGCCCTCGAAGTCTGCGCGTGTCTTTTGCAGTTGCACCATCTTCTGGTTGATTTCCTGTCCGTACAGTTCTCCGGCGACCTTCACCGTTGCCTTTGCTATCTCATTTTCTATATTCATACAATCATTTGATTTTCAATCTGCCTGCAAAGTTACAGAAAAACGCGGACAACACAAATGATTTTAACCCAAATCAGTGTTGTGACGACCGATTTGGGTTGAAAGTTGTTATTGTGGGTGTGTCAGCAGACAGTGTCACCTATTATCAAGGCCTGCGGTGTCCGGGTCACCGCATGTCACCTCACATTCACTGCAGCATCTCGTCCAATCCGAGTTCCTTCATGGCTTCATCCTGGAACTTGGTGTCCTCCAACACTTTCCTTCCTGTCTCTGACTTTTCCGCTGCGGCGTTGAACTGCTGAATATATTTCTCGAGCTCCGAGTACTTTTCAATTTTGCCAAGGATTTCACCTGCCGCCTTGATCTGGTCCTCTTCACTTCCCTTTTCGGCTTTTTTCTTTATTTCCGCAATCTCCTCCATCATCGGCTTCGCGGCCTCAAACATTCCCTTGAAGGCATCCCTCCACTCGCTTTCACTCCAGTTCGCGCCGTCTTTCTGCGCGCTTTCAGCAATGCTCTTTGCGTCTTTCTTTCCTCCGCACGAAACGAGGAAAAGCCCGGTCATCATGATGAACAGACATAAGATTGTTTTTCTCATAATTGTAAAGTTTAATTGGTTAATGATGTTTGTATTGTTTTTTTGTATTGTAATATGTCCTGTCGGTAAAATGTGCTGTTCTGTAATTATGCTGCAAATATAGACAAAAAAATTGTAAGTTCCAAACTTTCGCGACGCAAATTTTGTTTTTCTGCCAATTTCGCCGCTGCGTGCCGCGTCAGAACTGGAAGTATATGAACGGCTGTATCTCGCTCGACTTCACCTGTATCACGATGTATATCACCACCGCTATCATTGCCGCCCCGGCCATCACGTTGGCCTTTGAGAGGCGTGCCACGATGTGCGTCTGCCACCTGTCCGGCAGGAAATGGGTTGCAAATCCGAGTGCCATCAGCCCGAACACCCACGGGTAGCCCGTCACCACCTGCGGCAACAGTTCCGGGTGCAAGTTGCCGGCAATCTGTGATATTATCGTGATGCTCGTGTCAAGGTCGCTGCTGCGGAAGAATATCCAGCATAGGCACACGAAGTGGAACGTCAGTATCACCGCCCCGGCGCGTTTCCACCCGCTGCTCGTGTACCGCCTGCCGTGGTGCATTATTTCCTGCGAGAAGAGTTTGTGGGCGCACAGTGCCAGCCCGTGCATGCCACCCCACAGGATGAAGTTCCACGACGCGCCGTGCCACAGCCCTCCGAGAAGCATCGTCAGCATGAGGTTGGCGTACATCCGCGCTTTCCCCCTGCGGTTGCCGCCGAGCGAGATGTACAGATACTGCTTGAGCCATGTGGACAGCGAGATGTGCCACCTCCGCCAGAAGTCGGTCACCGACACCGAGCGGTATGGCGCGTTGAAGTTCATCGGGAAACGGAACCCGAGCAGCAGCGCGATGCCGATGGCCATGTCGCTGTAGCCGGAGAAGTCGCAGTAAATCTGCAGCGCGTAGCCATATACGCCGAGCAGCACCTCCACGCCGCTGAACATCGCCGGCTGGTCGAACACACGCTCCACGAAGTTTATGCTGATGTAGTCTGAAATGACGGCTTTCTTGAACAGGCCTATCATTATCAGGTAGACACCCATGCCGAACATGCGACGCGTTATCTGCAGCGGCTTCCTTATCTGCGGAACGAAGTCGCGCGCCTTAACGATAGGCCCGGCGACGAGCTGCGGGAAGAACGACACGAAGAAGGCATAGTCGAGCAGCGAGTCGAGCGGGCGGATTTCGCGGCGGTAAACGTCTATCGTGTAACTCAGGCTCTGGAACGTGAAGAAACTTATCCCGACGGGCAGGAAGATGTCGAGCGGCTGGAAGTTGTTGCCAATGATCTGCGACAGCGAGCCGAGGAAGAAGTTGGTGTATTTGAAATATGCGAGCAGCGACAGGTCTATCGTCACGCTGAGAGCCACGAGCCATCCCGCCTTTCGCCTGTTGTCCGGCTCGCGCTCGATGACTCTTCCCATCCACCTGCCTATCAGCCAGTCGCTCACGGTGACGGCGGCGAGCAGCAGGAAATAAACGCCGCTGCTCTTGTAGTAGAAGAAATAGGAGAAGAGCGTGACGAACACCAGGCGCGCCGTCATTTTCCTCTGCAGCAGCATATAGACGAACGTGAATGCGAGGAACAGCCACAGGAACACCCCGCTGCTGAATATCATGGGCTCGACGGGATTGTACTGCAGCACCCGCAACAAGTTTTCCATTGCCGTCATATCCCTATCCTGGTTACATTCCCGCCATTATCCCGTCATACAGTTTCCTGGCGAGGTGCGCGCCGCCCTTGAAGCTGATGTGCGTGTAGTCCTTCGCGGCCAGTCCCTTCTGCGCCATCTTGCCGATGCCTCCGTTCCCTCCCATCGCCTCGAACAGGTTGAAGAACGCCACCTTGTTGTCCGCCGCCATGAGTTGCTGGTATGCCACGAGTTCCTCCACGCCCTTCATCGACTTTATCTGTCCTGCCACGCGCTGGTCGCGGTCGCTCATGCTGACAATGAGAATCGCCGCGTTGGGGTAGCAGCGTTTCAGCATTTCGATCACCTTTGTCATCTGCGCCGCATAGTGCTGCATCTGTTTCTGCGTGCTTCTCGGGCTGGTGGCGTTCAGCCCGAACTGCAGCACGAGCAGGTCGTACGGGCGTCTCGCGGCCATCTCCCTCATCGTCTTTTCCGGTATCGCGGCAAGCGACATCCCGGAGCTTCCCCTCATGGCGAAGTTGTCCACCACCACGCCACGCTGCGGGTCGAGTGCCGCCCCGTAGAATATCGTCGAGGCGCCCGCACCGCTCACAGCCCACTTCACCTTGGTCATCTGTCCCGTCACGGCGACGCTCTGCACTTCCGGCGACGGCTTCACCTCAAACGTTTTCTGCTCGCCGCCGTTGATGGTCGCCGTGATTCTCATCGGTGCCGTTGTCTTGAAATACATGCTCGCCGCGCCCCACTCGCCGCAGTGCTTGTTCCACGTCGTCCCGCTGAGCGTCACCTGCGCCGAGCCTTGGACGGTGAAGTACCTCTGCGATATTCCCTGGCTCTGCGCGTTGAAAGTCCTGCGCTCCATCACCGAGTGGCTCGTGAAGCCGCTTGTCGCCACCCTCACCGTCGGCCGTCCGCTGTTGGTCGTCCTGCCGCAGTCAACCCATCCCACGCCGTTGCCTCCGAACTTGTCCTGCAGCAACGCCCGCAGGTCACTGGTAACTATGTCGCCCTCGATGAACGAGTCGCCCCAGTAGGCCACTCTCACAGGGCGGTTCATCTTCTTCACTGCCGCCAGAGCCTTGTAGAACGCCTCCATGCCATGCGCGCCGCCGCCTGAATAGTCGATCACGCAGGTGGTCCCGGCCGGGCAGGGCTTCTTCTTCACCGGTTGCCCGCCTGCCTTTCCGCCTGCCTTTGCCACAACCGCCGGGGCAGCCGGCACGACAGGTTTCGCAATGATGTCGCCACCGCCGCCGTATGCTTCCGGCAAAACATCGCTCAGTATGTCGACGCTCCGCAACTGCGTCTCAGCAAGCGACACCTGGGGCATGAAGTGCATGTAAACCAATATAGTGACTATAATCGCAATGAGAGCAAAAGTTCTTGCCGGTTGATTGTTCATATATAGTATGTCTTTAGTTGTTCTTCCATTTTGTGAGTAATAATTTGCAAAGTTAGTGATTTTTCACCAAACAGAGCACCGATTATTGTTTTTTTTGAACAATAAGAATTAAATGCTATGCCGGTATGGGAATAATGTGTTAATTTTGCACCATAATTATCAAACTTAAAAAAATCGCTTTTATGAAAAAGACATTATCAACTTTACTACTTATGCTGCTTATGCTGCCGTCTGCCACATTCGCCAAGAAGGTGTCGCAGGCAGAGGCGCAGAGGGTGGCAGAACGTTTCCTCGGCGCGAGGATGGCAGGAAGCGCGCGGCTGCGGCTGCTCGCCATCCCGCAGGGCCTGAACATCAGGAAGTCGCCACGGCAGGGCTACGCACCTTATTATATATACAACGCCGAGGGCGGCAGGGGCTTCGTCATCGTTTCGGGCGACGACGACATCGCCGATATACTGGCCTACTCCACCGAGGGGGCGTTCTCATTCGACGGCGCGCCGGACAACATCGTGGCGTGGATGCAGTTCTATGCCGACGTGATGGAGGGCGGCAGCGCCAAGGGACACAGCGGGGCGGCATACGCCAATGAGCCAGGGACACCGGTGGTCAGCCCCTTGCTCGGCAAGATAGAATGGGGACAGGACGCGCCGTTCAACGGCAAGTGCCCGACATACACCAACGCCGACGGCAAGTTGACGCACTACTACGTTGGATGCGTGGCTACGGCGATGGCGCAGATAATGCGTTTCCACAAATACCCGGAACACGGAACGGGAACATACACCTACCAGTCGAACGTGGGAAGCCTTACCGCCGACTTCGGCGCGACGACCTACGACTGGGCGAACATGCCGGAACGGCTCGGGAAAGACAATGCCAACACGGCGCAGAACGACGCCGTGGCAACACTGAGCAGCCACCTGGGAATATCGGTGCACATGACATACGAACCGGCAGGTAGCGGCGCCTTCTCGCAGATGGTGACCGGGGCTATGGTGAAGTACTTCGGGTATGACAAGGGCATGAGCTACAAGGTGCGCGACTACTACAGCACACCAGAGTGGATGCAGATGATAAAGGGCGAGCTGAACGCCGGGCGGCCGGTGTTCTACAGCGCGTCGAACGAGGACGGCATGGGCGGACACGCATTTGTGTGCGACGGCTACGACTCGAACGACTTCGTGCATATCAACTGGGGATGGTACGGCAAGAGCAACGGCTATTTCATGGTGAACGCCATGAACCCATACGACCTTGGCATCGGCGCCAACGGCGGAGGGTACAACCTCGGGCAGGAAATCATCGTGGGCATCAAGCCTGCCATGCCCACAAGCAAGAAGGGCGAATGGCCGGTATACGGAGGCGTGCGGTTCTCGATGTTCCCATACGGGGCGTCAGAAGTGTTGTACCAATACATGACATACATCGAGAACGACGACACCGAACCGTTCTCCGGCAAGATTGCCGCAGTGCTGGAAAAAGAAGGGAGCATCGTCAAGGTGCTCAAGGAGAGCGAATTAAGCATCACCGGCGTTGACCCGGCACGCAAGAACCCGGTGGAGGCGGTGCAGGTCACAATCAAGGACGTCCCGGCAAAGGTGCAGGGCGTGGCCGACGGACAATACCGCACCATGTTCGCATTCAAGGCCGGAGGCGACACGGAATACACCATACTGCGCCACCCCAACGGCCTGCCGGCATACGCCGACGTGACGGTGGCAAACGGGACAATGGAGGCAACGACACACACTCCCGAGCCTGACGTGACGCTGCTGGAGAAAATCACAGCCGACGGGGCACTCTATGCAAAGGGCAGCGGGGCGTTCAGGCTGAACCTGCGGAACAACAGCAATGACTTCTACCTCGGCAAGATTTGCCTGAAATTCACATCAACCGACGACCCGGCGAAGACGTATGTCACAGAGGAGCAGGACGACGTGACAAACCGCGTGTATGACAACAGCGAGAAAATAGTCAACCTCATAGTCAACCTGCCCGAGGACATGACACCGGGAATGTATGAGGTGACGGCGTTCGAGGCAAGGCACGAGGCGCACCCGTTCAAGGACGACGTGGTGGGACGCGCCGTGATGGAGGTTAAAAAGGAGGCGACAACGCCTGTCATACGCCAGACGAGCGACTACGCGTGGATCGGGGCCGCCACATACGCGCAGGATGTCAAGCAGGGCGACAAGGCTCTCGTGACGCAGTGCGTGCGCAACTACGGGAAGGAAGGAAGCGTGGGAATGCTCCTGAAACTGGAGAAGGCTGACGACGCAGCGGTGTCATACCCGTTCGTCATGCTCGACGAGACATTCGCGAAGCGCGAGGCACGCGACCTGAGATACTACAACCGCATAGACGTTGACCCCGGGCAGTACAAAATCAAGACATACTACCTGACGGAGAACGGGGAGAACGCCGTGGAGGGAAAGTTCGAAGACTGCATCATGGAAGTGAAGTCCAACCCGGACCTCGTGGTCGAGTGCGAGGAGTTCACCCTGCCAAGGGAAATGAAGGGCGGCGAGAAAGTGCCGTTCACGGTCAGGCTGAAGGCAAACAAGGACTTCAAGCGCAACTTCTACATACGCCTGCGCAAGTTGACCGGACTTGGCGGCGAGGCAGTCGACATCGAGTTCAGCCTCAGCATGAAGGCCGGCGAGACAAAGACGATCACAAAGAACTACAAGCCGGCCGTTGACGACGGGAGCTACATGGTGCTGATGGAGACCAAGAAGGACCAGAAGACATTCGAGACCGTCGGCAGGCACGCCAACTACGGCGGCATCTACACCATCGGCGAAGTGGCGGGCATCAGCGACATCAATGCGGACGGCGGCGGCATCGAAATATCATTCCTCGACAACGGCCACGCCGTGATGATAACGCGCGGCGGCGCCGGGTTCGCCGCACCGGGGATTGACGTGTACACCCTGTCCGGCTCGAAGGCATTCTCCGCCAGACGCGCGCCGGGCATCATACCGCTGCCGCTTCCCGGAGGAGTGTATGTGCTGCGGGTGAACACCGGCAACGGCATCGTGGCAAGGAAGTTCGTCGCAAGATGAGGACAGCATAAGGGTGGGCGCCGGTATTCAACGAAATATTGGCGCCCGCTTTATCACAAATCCATAAGTTCGCTCTAAATATGCTCTAAGCTCGCAATATGAAATCCAACAAATAAAGAGATTGCGGTCATTAGGGCACGGAATGATTCGTTATAGCATGTAATGATTGCAGCCGTTTGCCCATGCGGAAAGCCAGAAACCACCGTTATTGCACCGCAAATACGGCGAGTTTGGTCTGCAAATACGGCGAGTTTACACAGCAAATACGGCGAGTTTGGTCTGCAAATTCGGCGTAATTACTGTCCTGTCCGCATCCAACGGCGGGCATGGCGGGCATCATCAATGACACGGCGACATGTATGCGGCGGCTTCCTCCGCTGCCGTCATGGCAGTTTGTCTTTCAGTTCCTTGAGGTACTTGCCGATCTCTTCCTTTTTCTCACGCTCGGTCTCATACGCCGCCTCAAGGTCTTTGATGAAGGTGAGGTAGTCGGTCTCCGCTATGAATTTGGCGGCGCGCACGCGCACATCGGCGTCGTTGTCGTAGAGCAGACCCTGCACCCACCGCTTGGCGTCCCACGAGCGCCGCTCCTGCAGCCAGTCCATCGCGGCAATCTTATCGGCAGGCGCGCCGTAGAGGAATGTCTCGTAGCATTCCCTTTCCCTCTTCAGGTCGTCTTTCGTCATAAGGTATTCGCGGTTGTATATGCCGGGGCGCACCACGCTCTCCTTGTATTCCCTGACGGGCATCCGCAGCGTCCACCTCACCATGCGCGGTATCATCCACATCATCCCCGGCGTTGCCTCGGGGTGCGCGATGGTGCAGAACACGCGTCCGCCGCCGTAGTCGTTGCCGATGAAGAACGGTTTGTTGTTTGTCATGCCCGCCGGGGCATTGCCTTCCTCATGCACGTCGCTCTCCATCATGGCGAATGTCGAGAAGTGGGCTCCGGGCCTATGTCCGTTCTCGACGAACACCGGTCCCTCATAGTACATGACGTATGACAGCGGCCTGCCGGCAAGTTCGGGGAAAAGGTCCTTGCCTTCCGCCGTCAGTGAGAACTTTGCTATTCCATGCCCACGGTTGTCGTGTTCTATGTCTGTCGCCCTTGCGTCGCAGAGCCGCATGCAGGCATAGTCCGGCGTGTAAGAGAAGAGGTACGCCCCGGCGCAGATGCCCACGGCGCCCTTGCCCGACGCGACGAACCTCTTGATGCGGATGATGTTCCTTGTGCCGAGGTTGAGATACTGCGTCGTGCCTCCGCCGCCGGGGATTATTATGGCATCCAGCCCGTCAAGCACGCCCCGCGCGATGTCGGCCGAGGTGATTGTCCGCACCGTCATGTCGCTGTCAAGCCTGATGGCCTCCACCGCCTCCCAGATGCACGTCTGCGCGCCGCCGTGCCCATCGAACACCCCGACGCGCACCTTTCCATTCTGTCCGTTCGCAAGCAGGCTCACCGCGAGGAAAGCAATCAGCAAGGTCGCCATGCGCCTGTAAACCACGATTTGTCCCGTTCCGTTTCCCATGCCAAATTCCACGTTTGTTTGTTTTGCCTGCAAATATGCGAAGAAAATGTGAACCGCGCAAGCATTTCCGGTTAAATGTTTCGCAGTGTCCCGCTTTTGGCAGGCAAGTAAGCGTGGCAATCCTGTCCCGCCCGCACATTCCAAGTGTCCGTGTTTCCAGGCATTTGCGAAACGTTGTGGTTTAACCCAAATCGGCCATTACACCAGTCCGGGCTATGATGACCGTGGGTTTAACAAAAAAAAGCAGGAGAATGTTTGCCACGACTGTAAAAAATAGTATTTTTGCATTTTGAAAGAGAATTGAATGTTTTTATGATTACCAAATTAAAAACCACGACGAGAATATTTTTCAACATCGCCGTTGCCGTGTCGATGACACTCGCGATGGCCACAGCATGTTCCGATGGCGGCAGGAAGGAACTCGCGGCGCTCGTGCGCGAACTCGCGGCAGACGACGCCACGATAGACAGTGACGACTGGCGGCAGATTGCAGACTTCATGGACGCCAACAAGGCTCACATGAAGGAGTTCTACAAGGACGGGCGTATGGACGAGGAGGCCGTGAAGGAGTATATCCGTGACCTGTTCTCGAAGGGCAAGGACCGCAAGGAGATAACGTTCTGGGGAAAGGCCGACAAGAGATTCCTCACCGTGAAGTTCTACCTCGAGCGGTCGGGGAGCATGGTGAGCTACGACTCGCCACAGACCTCGGGGGAGTTCAAGAAGGCCATCGTGAAGATGCTCAACTCGCTGCCCTCCGACAACAACAGCAACATGATATTCGTGGTGAACGACGCCGTCTACGACTATCCGAAACCGTACAAGGAGTTCATCACGGACAACGACATATTCAAGACCACGGAGGGTATCGGCGACCCGGGATACACCGACTTCGGCATCATCCTCGACTCCATACTGAACAAGAACGAGAGCAACGAGCTGAGCATCCTTGCGTCTGACATGATCTACTCGACGCGCGACCTCGCCACGGTCAACAAGCAGAAGGTGCTGAACGAGGCGGAGGGCGTGGCAAACGCCGTGTTCAAGGACAAGGCGCGGCACAAGTCGATGCTCATAATGAAGATGACGGGCAGCTACGCGGGGCTTTACTATCCCTACAACTCGCCGTCGAAAGGTGTGGAATATTCCGGCAAGCGCCCTTACTACCTGCTCATCGTGGGCGACAACGACGACATCGCGCGGCTCACCAACGACCCGCAGTATGCGGCATTCGCAAAGTTCGGCGAGCTGGAAGGGTTTGAGCACAAGTACCTGTTCGATGCGAGCGACGCCTACAAGCCTTACTACACGGTGATGCTGCGCGGCAGGGAAACGCGCGGGCAATTCCGCCCCACCAAGGGACAGACCGACCGGATAACGAGCATAGAGAGCGTGAAGGCCGACAGGAACTCCGGCGACCTGCAGATAGAGGTGGCCGTGGACCTCGGGGCGATGCTAATAGAGGGCGGCTACCTCACCAATCCGAAGAACTATATCGTGACGAGCGAGGACCCGATCAGGATAAAGTCGATACGCGCCATCGGAGCCGGCGACCGCACTCCCAACAACAAGAAATACCTCGGCAGGGCGACGCACATCATCACGCTGAGCATGGACGCGCTGAAGCAAGACCAGGAGGTTAGCATAAAGCTGACAAACCGCCTGCCGGAGTGGATTGCCGAAAGCTCGACGGAAGACGACACCAACACCGGCGCGCCCGGCTTCGCCACGACCACCTTCGGGCTGAAATACCTACTGCAAGGCATATATGACAGTTACAGGAAACTGTCTGACGGCGAGCCATACTACTTTGACCTGAAACTTAAAATGAAAAGATAAACAGATGAAGAACGCTATTTTCCTTGTAACAGGACTCGTGATAACGGTGCTTTACATCGTTTTCTCGATGCAGATATACGAGCTGCTGTACTATGAGACCGAGTTCTCGCAGGCGATGTATGACGAGAACATGTATCTCGCGGTGGCACTGATAACCGCCATCGTGGCGTGGGCTGCGGCCGCAATCTACTACTATGGCATCAACTCGGTGAGTTTCGCGCGGTGGTATCACTGGCTCGCAGTACTCGGCGTCACCGCAGTCCTCGCGCCGACGGTTGACTTCGTCTATCCCGACAGCGTTTTCGCCGAGTATGACTACGAATACACAGTGCAGCTGATGCACTTCTCACTTCTGAATATAATGGTGGAGGCAGTGCTTTTCATCATCGCCTCGTACTCAATAAGATGGTGGAGCAGCAACTGCAGGCACACGCCGATACCGCAGTGAGGCATGGCTGAGACTGGATGTGACTGCCATTGTATTAACTCATTAATACCTGAAACATGAGACTATTCCTTTTCCTCGTAGGCGGCACCGGGTCGCGGGTGCTTAAACCACTTATAATGCAACTGGCGGCCGGAGTCCGTCCTGTTGACGAGAACGGAAACACGATGAAAGACCTCGAGGTGGTACCGATAATAATGGACCCGCACAAGGCCAACGAGGACCTCAAGCGCACCGACGACCTGCTGCGGTGGTACAAGGACATCCGCAGCAGCATATACGGCGGCGCGAGCAGCGACAAGGTGGGACGGGGCTTCTTTGCAACGAAGATTTCCACGCTGAGCGACCTCTGCCGCGACGCCGTGCTTAACGACACGTTCGTGTTCAACCTCGAGAGCATCGCGTCGAAGGAGTTCCGCGACTTCATCGGCTACAACACCCTCGACAGCGCCAACCAGGCATTGTGCAGCATGCTGTTCAGCAACGACCAGCTGAAGACAAAGATGGACATCGGTTTCGTGGGAAGCCCCAACATCGGCAGCGTGGCACTCAACCAGTTCAAGGACTCTGAGGAGTTCAGGCAGTTTGCAAACGTGGTGAGCGCCGCCGACCGCGTATTCATCGTCAGCAGCATATTCGGCGGGACGGGCGCGGCAGGCTATCCCATCATCGTGAAGAACATACGCGACGCCGTGAACAACGCTGCGGTGGCCAACAAGGGAACACTCGTTGACGCGAAAATCGGCGCGCTGACGGTGCTGCCGTATTTCAACATCGAGCAGGACAACAACAGCCAGATAACCATTGCCGACTTCATAAGCAAGACAAAGTCGGCCCTCGACTACTACCGCGTGAACCTCACGGGGTCCAAGGACGGCATGTCGGGGTCGGGCGTCAACGCGTGCTACTACCTCGGCGACGAGGTGGTGTCGAACCCGTACAAGAACGACCCGGGCGAGAACGGGCAGCGCAACGACGCACACTTCGTGGAGTATGTGGGGGCGACGGCGATACTCGACTTCCTCTCCATAAGCGATGACAAACTGCGGACAGACAACGGCAGGGCGCGCAACGCGGTGTTCAAGGAGTACGGGCTGCGGCACGACAAGATGACGCTGTCGCTGATGGACTTCGGCAGCCGCACGAGAGCCGTGGTCAACCGGCAGATGATAAAGTTCCACCTTGCTTTCATGTACCTCACATACGCCTTCAGGGATGACATCGGCAAGATGGCCTACACCGACGACAAGCCGGAGATACAGCGCCCGTTCCTCTCCACATCGGGATATACGTCGCTGGCGGGAAACTTCTTCGGCGCCTACAGGCAATGGCTGCAGGAGATGGCGATGAACAAGAGGCAGTTCGTCCCGTTCAACCTATACACCCGCGAGCTGGCGGACTGCCTGACGGACATAGCGCCGGTGACAGGCTTCCTGAAGAGCAAGATATCATACAAGACGATGCGCGAGGCACTCAACAACGAGTCGAGGGCGGCGAGCCAGCAAGCACGGTACGGGAACGCGAACGTGATGTTCCGGCTGATGGACCTGCTCGACAGGGCGACGGAGAATATCATCGACAAGAAGTACAACTCAATAGTATAGGACATGGACAACGTACTATCATACAACCGGAAAAGCAACGGCGAGGACTGGTTCCAACTGACGGGACAGTATAACGAGGACGACATAAATGCGATAAGGGACCCGAACGGAGGGCTGGCGGAGAACCCCAAGACGGCGATACCCAGCCCGTTCGCACAGCTCGACCTCGTGAAGAACGCCTTCGAGCACATTGCCAAAGACCCGCAGCTGACAGGCTCGCGGATGGACATGCGCCTCGTGTCGCAGGCTCTCGACATAGCGCAGGTGTTCTACAACTTCGACGAGATGAAGTCGATGTACGCGCTGCAAATAGTTGAGTGGAACATGAAAAACCTGAACATGCTGCTCGACTCGCCGGCTCACCGGTTGCTCGGCGAGACGATGAGGATGTTCATCGAACAGGATGCCACGGCCTACAACTTCACTCCCGACATGTCAATATATTTTATATTGTATGGCAACCAGGTCATCGGAAGCACGTCGCCGGCATCGCTGTTCATGGCATCGCCGGATGCAGCCTGCATGGAACAGATACAAGTGGAGCAGGGAAAGGCACTCTTCGGGGAACGGAGGAACCTGTGGGAAAGAAGCCCGAAGTTCGTCAAGTATCTGTATGCCATGTTCACGGCGTTCCCCGAGCTGAAGACCAGATGCAGCGAGGTGAACAACTATCTTATCGAGAACTTCAAGGTTATGGAACGCGTGGGGGCGGACTATGCCAAGGCGCGCAACGAGATAATAGCCGAGATCGGCAATCCCGAAAGCGCGGACCCGGAGAGTGCGATGAAGGCACGCGAGTACCTGAACCGCAACTATATGCCGGTGGAGGGCGGGGTCAGCGTCCTCGGCTTCCCGCTGTACCAGTGCCGGCAGGAGGACGTGAGGGATGCCATTGCCGAGAGTGACTTCGTCATCGTTCCGTCGCAGCCCGACGCGATGGCAGAGACAAGGAAACCGCTGGTGCTGCAGAACAACCTGAGCACACTGGCAAGCGACCCGTTCATATATATTACCTACCCGTGGGACAACTCCACCGTGATAACACCTGAAATGTATCGCGGGCGGGACATCGACAAACGCATACTGCCGGCAACGACGCACCAGTACCCGTGGCTCACTGACGACGATTTCTTCCAGCCGACGATGATAAAATTAGATTTCCCGGTTGACAGCGAGTGCTTCTTCGACGGGAACATCAAGGCATTGGCACGCGACGTTGACGACAACAGTTTCCTGCTTCCGCTGAAGCCGATGTTCTTCAAGTATTTCACCATGAAAGACCTTATGACGGGAACAATCGCCGGGCAGCCGGTGTTCGAGATGCAGCACCTCAGGATTGGGGGACAGGAAGCTGTGAAGGCAATACTCCGCGTAAGGGTGCGCAAGACGGAGAAGAGCCCGTACAGTTTCATAACGTTGCAGCGGACGTATGTAGAGGCGGTGAACGGCGACATGACATACGACACGACAAGCAACTGCGGCAAGTTCACCAGGGTGTCGTTCGCGATAGCGATGTTCCCGTTCGCACGGAGGGCCGACTTCAACACCTACCGTGTCCAACTCATCGACCGCGCGCTTGGCAACCTCGCCGCGAGCGACATATCACTTGAGTTCTACCGCAACGGGCTGCGGGAAAGGATTGACGACCTTGTCACGAGGCAGCGCAGCATCAAGCGCATGAAGAACATGGGGTCGGCGTTCTACAACATACCAACCGACTTCGACATCGTGAACGTCGTGGTGACAGACGACCGTGGACAGCGCGTCACCGAGGGGCTAATCGCCCCGAAATGGGTAGAAGGCGGGGGCGGCACGTCGACGTTCACGATTGCCGTTGACTTCGGGACGACAAACACGCACGTTGAGAGCATGTGCGACGACCAACTGCCGCAGCCACTGAGGATCGACAACGAGGGACGCGAGAGGCTCGTGGCAACACTATACAACGGCAGCGACCAGTCGAAATACCTGTTCGAAATCGTCATGCGGCAGGAGTTCATACCCAAGGTGCTCGGCACGGACTATGGCTTCCCGCAGCGCACGGTGCTGTCGGAGTGCGAGCGACTCGACGCCATAAACACAGACAACATCGAGGCTCTGGGCGATGCCAACATCCCGTTCATCTACGAGAAGGAGAGCGTGGGGATGGGAAACCGCATAATAGCAAACCTGAAATGGAGCACAGACCCTGCCAACAGGAAACGCATATCGTGCTATCTCACCGAACTGGCACTCATCATCCGGGCAAAGGTGCTGCTCGACGGGGGAGACATGAGGAAGACACGCCTCGTGTGGTTCTATCCGCTAAGCATGCAGCAGGGCAACATCGAGAACATCAAGAAGACATGGGGGCAAATAATGAGAAGCGTGTTCGGCATAGAGGCGAACGACGAAAACCTTATCCAGATGCCGGAATCCATCGCGCCGTACTATTTCTACAAAGCGCACCCCGACCGCTTCAAGGCTGCCACATCCACAGTGGCAAGCATCGACATCGGCGGAGGAACGAGCGACGTGGCGGTGTTCGAGGAGAACTCGGCACGCCCGACGCTACTCACCTCGTTCCGGTTTGCGGCAAACTCTATCTTCGGGGATGCCTATTCCGACATCCCGCAGGGAGACACCAACCCGATGCTGAGGAAATATGTGGAATATTTCAAGGGACTTTTTGACAACGACGAGGACAGGTACGGCGAACTGAGCGGAATACTCGATGACATTGCCGAAAAGCGGAAGAGCGAGGACATAAACGCTTTCCTGTTCTCGGTGGAGAACAACAAGGCGACGAGAAACAACCCGGTGTTCTCTTACAACGAGCAACTGAACACAGACACGGCGCGCAAACTGATATTCATATATTTCTATGTCACGCTGATTTACTATGTGGCAAGGTTGATGAAGGACAGGGATTTGCAGAAACCGCGCAACGTGATGTTCAGTGGCACCGGTTCGAAAGTGCTGGACATCGTCGGCTCGCAGGACGAACTGAACATACTGACACAGGCCGTGTTCGAGGAGGTGTATGGCGAGAAATATGACAACGGCGCGTTTGCCGTTGTCAAGGAGAAAGACAGGCCGAAGCAGATTACATGCCAGGGCGGACTCTATCAGATACGCGACAACAACGGCATGGAACAGGTGAAGGAGGTAAACCGCGAGCTGGCGGACTACGACAACACCATACGGACCAACTACACCATGACGCAACGCGGCAGGATAACCTACGCCGACATGGACGATGCCGGCACGCGCAGGGCGATAGTGGCAGAGACCGTTGACGAGGTGAGGCGATACAACGATTTCTTCATTGATTTCTGCAAACGCATACACGTCACGGACCGCTTCCTCGTGGACGCGAAAAGCCTCAGCACATTCTGCGATACAATCAACCGCGACCTCGAGCATCACCTCGTGCAGGGCTGGGAGGCGACACACAGGAACAAGGATGAGAGGAACGAGAGCGACGAGATAGCGGACATACTGTTCTTCTACCCGATAGTGGGATCGATACGCTACAACCTTATTGAGAACCTGAAGTGAAACATATAGTTACCGAATTATATTGATATGGAAAACGAAACAATTACCGACATTGGCCTATTGGTGCTATTGTTCTTCGTTGTCTTTGAACTGATTCTGTGGGCGGCGAAGTTCATAATCGGCAAAATCGCGAGGAAATACTCACCCGCGCATGAGTACATCACGGCGGAGGAACATGAAAGAAGCATCAGCGAACTGAAAAAGAGCATCAGGGATATGGAGAAAAGGATAGATGATTTCTCTGCAAGGCAAGTACAGCCAGCAAACTGTGAGCGACCCGCAGAGCCGGAATGCCACAAGCCATCGGCTCCGACGGAGCAAAACACAACACCTCATCCGCAAACGCTCTTCCTGCCGGCGCCCTCCCCCGACGGAGTGTTCCACGAGGCTTTCACCGCGCCGAGGATAGGGCACACGGTCTATCAGATGACCACCATCGACGGCAACAACGGCACTTTCATCTTCTACGACAGCCGCGACGCCCTCGCGACGGCGATGATTTCAATATCGGAGATAGTGAAGACGGTCTGCCGAATTGACAACAGCAAGAAGTCTCCACGAAATATTGTTAACGTGAAGGAGGGGCATGTGGCGCGCGACGGCAACACATGGAAAGTGACCGAAAAGGCCACGGTGAGGTTCGAATAGACAGGAACTATAAAATTCAACGTGGTTATGAGAACGGTGTTGATGATTATTTTCACGGCTGCGGTCATTGCCTCGTGCCAGTACAGACCCAGGGGAGGCGCGGAAAGACACCGCAGAGGCCATGACACAGAACGCGCGGAGAGGCCACGGCGCGGCGGGAAACCGATGAAGATAAAGATGGAACGCGAAAGCGGTGTAATAATGATGCCGGCAAAGGTAAACGGAGTGCCTATGAAGTTCGTCTTCGACACGGGCGCATCAAGCATCACAATATCGCAGACCGAGGCTATGTTCCTCGCGAAGCAGGGACTGCTCACAAAAAAGGACATAATGGGAACGGAACGCTACCAAACCGCAGACGGCAACATATCAGAGGGAACAGTGATAAGGCTTCGCGAGGTTCAGATAGGCGACAGGACAATAAGAAACGTGAAGGCGTCAGTGACGGGAAGCCAGAACGCGCCGCTGCTGCTCGGACAGACGGCGCTGTCGAAATTCGGAAAGGTGTCCATAGACTATGAGAACGGATACCTTATATTCGAGTGAAGAGCAATCGCAGACACCATAAATTATAATATTCAAACAAGGAGAAAAACAATCATGCAAGTAAGATGCCCACATTGCAGATACAAGTATGACGAGGCACTGAGGCCGGGAATGGCGGAACTGCTCTCAATATGCCCGCGTTGTGGCCATTCTTTTCAGACAGATGTCACAGAGGATGACATTAAAAACGATCAGACCCCGCCGCCTGTGCCATTGACCGCATCACCGGCAGAGCACATTCCCACGGAGAAAAGCGTACCACCTGAAATCCCGGATGACCACGACAGTCGTGGCTGCCAGGATTATGCTAAGCCACACACGCCTCAAATTCGCTCCAATGTTCATGACCAAACAGGTGTCCCCAATCCCCCGGAACAGTTTCCCCGGGACAATTTCCCACCCAGGCAAAAAAGTGGAATGAGGGGGCTTCCCGTAATTGTTATAATCATAGTGGCCGCATCCGTCATCGCAGGATTTATCTACGGAGTGGCCGGACTGCTTGCCAGAGGCGATGATGAAATACAGATGGACACCTTCGCCGGCAGCACCGCGCCCACGGCGATGACAATAAGCCCGACGGGAAATTCCACTTTCCGCTTCGAGGGCAACATCATTGGCAAGAAGAAAGCAATGCCGGTTGTGATGAACCTTGTCAAGCGCGGCCGCCGCATCAACGGGCAATACTATTATGTCATGAAAGGCAGCAGCACACAACTGTCACTGCGCGGAGTGGTTGACGAGGACGGAAAGGTGGCAATGGAGGAGTACGACGCGGAGGGAAACCACACGGGCGACTTCTTCGGGACGCTCTTCTCGGACGGAACGTTCAACGGAACGTTCAAGAGCGGGAAGAAGAAAAAAATGAAGTTTGAGCTATTTATGAATTAGAAAAACACAATGTCATGGAAATAAGATGTGTAAAATGCAGGTTCAAGTATGACGTGACAATCAACGACAACCAGAGTGAAGCAACAGTCATCTGTCCACGCTGCGGGGCCATACAGAAGGCAGTGCCGCCACATGAGGCCACGGAGACAACGTCGGGCGGCAGCAGCCAGCAGCCACAGACAGACTGCGGCATAAAGGCAACACCCGCCAGTCAAGCGACGCCAGCCCCTCCCGCTGGCAGCGGAGCGCAGGAAGACTACAGGAGATACATGCCAGACAATGGCATCAGCGCGCATGAAAATCATCAGGAGACACCCGCGCATGATATTGAAAAAGAGCCACGCGGCGAAAAAGCGGAGACCGCCGCCAACACCGCTGCGGCACCTGTGCCGCCGAAGAAAGACCAGTCGTGCGCCAAGAAATTCGCGCTCGGATGCGTCATAGTGGCTGTTCTCGCAATACTTGCCATTGCCATAATAGGCTTTGCAGGCAAGAAACTGTTCAACAGCGTCAGTTCTCCCGGCGAAGAGGAAAAAGAACATGTGGAGACCAACAGCAACAACGTGACGGCGCAGGCGGCCGAGGACGGGGACGCGCAGGGATTCGGATTTGACGATGGAAACAACAATGAGGATGCCGGCACAGAGCAAAACGCACAGCAGAAAGTGACAAACACCGGCGGCGAGGGCAACGGGAACACTTCGGTGAAGGAAGAAACGCAGCCAACAGAGGAAGAGAGAGACAAGGCGGAGAGCGACGTGGCAAAAGCCGGGGGAAACTACAAATGCAGTGGGACGATGGATGGAGGCAACGTGAAAATCGAACTCAACGTCACATCCGGAGGATTCGTGTCCGGCAAACTCACCTACGGGACAAAGGAAACAACGCTTGACATAATCGGCGACAAAAGCGGGGACAATTTCTCCCTGACCGCATCAAACGACCGCGAGCTCATCAAGATGACATTGAAGAAAAATGGAAGGGCAATGAAAGGCACGGCAAAGAAAGGGATGCGAAACATGCCAGTCAGCGTAACATTCTGACCTCCCGCCTGTCCGCAGCATATCAACAAAAAAGACCACGCCCGCAGAGAGGCGTGGTCTTTTTTGTGTCATCAAGCAGGTGTTACCAGCCGTTATCACTTGTCATATCCGTAGCGGCTACTCCCGCCGAGTTCCTCCTCGATGCGTATAAGCTGGTTATACTTTGCCATGCGGTCGGTGCGGCTCATCGAGCCGGTCTTTATCTGGCCTGAGTTCGTGGCAACGGCGATGTCTGCTATCGTGGTGTCCTCTGTTTCGCCGGAGCGGTGCGACGTCACCGTCGTGTATCCGTGGCGGTGAGCCATCTCTATAGCCTCCAGTGTCTCGGTGAGCGTGCCAATCTGGTTCACCTTGATGAGGATGCTGTTGGCAGCGCCCATGCTGATGCCCTTTTTAAGGAATTTCGTGTTTGTCACGAATAGGTCGTCACCCACCAGCTGGCAGCGGTCGCCGATGGCAGCGGTCAGTTTAACCCAGTTCTCCCAGTCGTTCTCGTCGAGGCCGTCCTCTATCGAGTCTATCGGGAATTCGGTGATCAGCTTCTCGAGATACTTTATCTGTTCCCCTGCAGACAGTTTCTTGCCGTTTGGGTCTTTCTTCTTGCCGTCCTTCAGCTGGCTGTAGTCATACCACCAGTTGCCGTTCCCGTCCTGCGTCGCGAACTCGCTGGCAGCGCAGTCCATGGCAATCTTCACGTCCTTGCCTGGCTCATATCCAGCAGCCTTTATCGCGTCGCATATAATCTGCAGCGCGTCCTCGATGCCATTCAGAGCCGGCGCGAAACCACCCTCGTCGCCCACGGCTGTCGAGAGCCCGCGCGCCTTGAGCAGTTTGGCGAGGCTGTGGAAAACCTCAGCTCCCATTCTCACGCTCTCCCTCATCGACGGCGCGCTCACCGGGCGTATCATGAATTCCTGGAATGCTATCGGCGCGTCAGAGTGCGCGCCGCCGTTGATGATGTTCATCATCGGCACGGGCATTGTATATGCGTTGCAGCCGCCGATGTAGCGGTAGAGCGGAAGTCCGAGCGCGTTCGCCGCAGCCTTTGCCACAGCCAGCGACACGCCGAGTATGGCGTTTGCCCCGAGTTTGCTCTTTGTCGGCGTACCGTCGAGGTCAAGCATTTTATAATCAATTGCACGCTGGTCGAGAACGCAGTCGCCCTGAAGCGCGGGGGCGATTATCTTGTTCACATTGTCGACCGCCGTCAAGGTTCCCTTGCCGAGATAGCGGTTCTTGTCTCCGTCGCGCAGCTCGAGTGCCTCGTTCTCACCCGTCGATGCACCGGACGGCACGGCGGCGCGTCCCATGACACCGTTTTCCAACACTACGTCAACCTCCACTGTGGGATTGCCTCTCGAGTCGAGAATCTCTCTCGCATGAATTTTCTGGATCTTCATAATTGATAAAAATTAAAACTGTTTGAATCTTAGTATTTCCGGCCTTACAATCTTTCCACCTCTTTTTGCCGGAATACAAAGGTATGAAGAAAAAGACAATAAGGCGGTCGTTGACTTGCCTTATTAAATATTTTTAATACAATGAGTTGCGACTTGCAAGATGTATGTGGCAAAACACGCGCCTCCGCAAGTCACAGCGCGCCGGTCCTGCGGTAGGTTGTTATGTTGTTGCCATCTACCTGCCGCACTCTTTCCACCGTCACCCCGGGAGGTATTTGCGGAGCCTGCGTGCCGCTGGCAACACACTGCCGTGACGTCTCCACGCGTATCTCGTCGTAGAGGATGTTGTCGATGAACGACTGCAGGGTCTTCCTGCCACCCTCGACCATCATCGACTGTATGCCGCTGTCGTGGGCAGCCCTCATCAGCGTTTCGAGGACCTGCTTGTCGGTGAGCCCTCCGCCCGTTCCGCCAACAGCCCCGACGCCATGCGTGAGCACCATCTTCACGGGCGACGCGCCCACCCAGTGGCGCACCGACAGTTGCGGGCGCTCGCGCTCCTCCGTCACGCGCCCCACCACTATTGCGTCATTCTCGGCCCTCACCTTGTGCATCAGCATCAGCGTTGCGGGCGTTGAGATGGCAAGCGGCCTGCCGCCGCCGTCAATGAATCCGTTGGCCGTCTGCGCCCACTTCAGCGTTATATATGGGCGGTGCATGCTGTGGAACGTGAAGAACCGCCTGTTCATGCGGCGGCATTCATCCTCCAGGACCCCCACCTCGACGTCCACCCCCGCATCTCTCAGGCGTTTCACGCCACGCCCCTGCACCTCGGCAAATGGGTCTATGCAGCCCACCACGACACGCCGCACGCCCTTGCTGACAATCAGATCGGCGCAAGGAGGGGTCTTGCCGTAGTGCGAACATGGCTCGAGACTCACGTAAACAGTGGCCTCGCACAGCAGGCGCGCGTCGCCTGCGGCAACCGACGCGAACGCGTTCACCTCGGCATGCGGCCCGCCGTAACGCTCGTGGAAGCCCTCGCCGATAATCCTTCCGCCGGCAACGATCACCGCGCCCACCATAGGGTTGGGCCTGGCGAAGAACTCGCCGCAGCGTGCCAGCTGCAGGCATCGCCACATATACATCTCGTCCGTAAGTCTGTGGTTTGACATAACGCCGTTGTTATATTTCGTGCAAAATTAATAAATACAGGCGTAAAAACAACCTTTCTGATGACCGATTTGGGTTAAATATTATAAAGTGACGGCCGTGTATGGGATTATTTGTGTATTTTTGCCGGTGATATGAGAACTGCTATGCGCATTGCAGCAATGGCAATGTTTTGTTTTGCCGCACTCGGCGTCTCGGCACAGGCGACTGACAATGGCAAGGTGAAGCCCGAGGACATGCCCGTCAACATGGACGAGCCGACAATGGAGCCCCGGGTGAAGGTGACGCGCGTGCTGGACAAGCGCGGCGACAGCATACAGTGCGTGCAGCTCAACCGCGTGTATGTCTTCCCGCCCATAGCGTTCAGTGACGAGAAACAGCAGCGGCAATACAACCAGCTGGTGAGGAACGTGAAACGCGTGCTGCCAATCGCCAAGGAGGTCAACGCCATAATAATAGAGACATACGAGTATCTGCAGACGCTGCCTGACAAGAAGGCCAAGGACGCGCACATGAAGAAAGTGGAGGAGTCGATAAAGCGGCAATACACCCCGAGGATGAAGAAACTGACGTACTCGCAGGGCAAGCTTCTCATAAAACTCATAAACCGCGAGTGCAACTCATCTTCCTACCAGTTGGTGCAGGCGTTCCTCGGCCCCGTCAAGGCCGGCTTCTACCAGGCATTCGCGTGGGCTTTCGGCGCGTCGCTGACAAAGAAGTACGACCCGAAAGGCAAGGACCGCCTCACAGAGCGCGTCGTGCTGATGGTCGAGGCGGGACAACTGTGACCTCTCGCGGCCGCGCCGGGCAACCAGTGTTGTAATGACCGGTTTGGGTTTGATCCCCCGTCCGCATCCAACCGCAAAGCAAACTCGCCGTATTTGGTAAGCAAATTCGCCGTATTTGGTAAGCAAACCCGCCGTGTTTGGTCAGCAAATACGCCGTATTTACCTTACCGTTCATTGCCGATCGGGAAACATACGCTTGCCAGGCAACGGCCTTTTGCCGAAAGGGGCTGGTCCTTTGCCACTATGACCGAGGTGTAAAAAGTTATTTGCTCGCTGTCTTTGTTCATATTGTTATCCACTTATCTTCGTTCAACGATCCCCTTGCCGCCTTCCCGACAATATCCCGTAGAGTTTGTCCATGTCGATGTTCCGGCGTACTGCCTCCGCGAGTTTGTCGTACTGCAGGTTGTTGTATTCCTCCACGGTCATGCTCCCTGCCTTTCTGCGGCTGTCTTCCCGCTGCCCGAACGGGGCGAGCAGGTGCTCGATGACCGGCGCGTTGTCAAGCGCGCCGTGTATGTATGTCCCCCAGCAGTTGCCGCCGGCGGAGAACGAGCGGTGCGGCGTGCCGTCCTTGTCGGTGGTGACGCCCATGTGTATTTCGTATCCACGGCATTCGCTTCCGTTGAAGGTGAATGTCGTCTGCACGGTGGTCTTCTCCTTTCCCATGACGGTGGTCAGCGGCAGCAGCCCCAGTCCCGGCATGCGCTCCACGCTGCCCTCCACCCCTTCGGGGTCGGTCACTTCCGTTCCCATCATCTGGTAGCCTCCGCAGATGCCAATCACCGTGGCGCCGTCGTTGCGTGCGCGCATCACCGCCTGTGCCGCTCCGTTGCGCCGCAGTTCGATGAGGTCTGCCAGTGTGCTCTTTGTGCCGGGAAGGATGACGATGTCCGCCTTCATGATTTCCTCGCTGTCGCTGGTGTAGAACAGGTGGACGCGTGGGTCGCGCTCGAGCGTGTTGAAGTCGGTGAAGTTGGAAAGATGCCTCAGCATCACCACCGCCACGTTCACCTTGCCCTCCATCGCCTCGCGGCTTTTCATTTCGAGCGACACCGAGTCCTCCTCGTCTATGTGAATGTCCTTCATGTATGGCAGCACGCCCAGCACTGGTATGCCGCAGAGCCTCTCGAGCATCCTGCGCCCGTCGGCGAAGAGCGACATGTCTCCCCGGAACTTGTTGATGATTATTCCCTTCACCCGTTGCCGGTCTTCCTCCGGCAGCAGCATGACCGTGCCATACACCGAGGCGAACACCCCGCCCCGGTCGATGTCGGAGACGAGTATCACGTCGGCGTCGGCATGGCGCGCCATCGGCATGTTGACGATGTCGATGTCGCGCATGTTTATTTCCGCGATGCTCCCCGCTCCCTCCATGACGATGGGGTTGTGGCGTGCCGCCAGCCGGTCGAATGCCTCGCAGACGGCGGCGCGCAGTTCCGCGCGCCCCTCGCGGCGGAAATACTCAGTGGCGTGCTGGTTGCCGATGGGCTTCCCGTTCAGCACCACCTGCGAGGTGTGGTCGCTGTTGGGCTTCAGCAGCAGCGGGTTCATGTCGGTGTGGCATTGCAGCCCCGCCGCCTCTGCCTGCACCGCCTGCGCGCGCCCGATCTCCAGCCCTTCGGCTGTGGCATACGAGTTGAGGGCCATGTTCTGCGCCTTGAAGGGTGCCGGCGAATAGCCGTCCTGCCAGAATATGCGGCAGAAGGCCGTTGCCACGATGCTCTTGCCGACATCGCTCCCGGTGCCTGCGAGCATCACGTTGTGCAGTTTCCCTGATGTCTTGCCCATACTTTACTTTTCCGCCGGCTTCTCTCCCCAGTAATAGTGCATGTAGCCTGCCACGGTGTTCTTGTATGTATATATAGGTGATATTTTGCTTTCAGTGTCTCCCACCACCTCGGAGTAGTGGAACTCGTGCCCGTTCCATCCCCTTGCCTTGCGGTATCCTATGTGCAGCCTTGCCCCGACCATCGTTGCCTCCTTCTGCAACGCCCCGACCATGGGGTATTTCTTTCCGTCCTCGTCGATTATGTTCCGGCACAGGTACATCATGCCTCCGCACTCGGCGATGCAACGCCCTCCGTTCTCTATGTACTGCCCTACCGATTGCCGCATACTCTCGTTGCCGCTCAGTTCCTTGAGGAAGAACTCTGGATAGCCTCCGGGCAGGTAGAGCAGTGTCGTGCCTTCGGGCATCGACTTGTCCTTTATCGGCGAGAAGAACTCCACCGGGCCGAATGACCGCAGGCGGTCGATGTTCTCGCGGTACATGAACGACAATGCCGAATCGCGCGCCACCGCAATCTTGTCATAGCATGCGTCGCCCCATGGGAATCCGTCCTCTTCCGCCCACAACGGGCCTTCCTGCCATTCGCCTGGTATGGGTATTTCGGTCCCGGCGAGCAGGCTGTCAACATCCACCGATTTGCGTACTATGTCGGTTGCGCGCTCTATCAGTTGCTCTATGTCATTCCGGTTTTCGAGCGTGAGGCCCAGGTGGCGCGACGGTATCTCTATGTCCTTCACCCACGGCACGCAGCCGAAGCACGGCATGCCGACATCGCGGCACGCCTCGCGCAGCATCACCTCGTGGTTCGGCGTTGCCACTTGGTTGAAAATCACTCCGGCGATGCGCGGCGCGTCTGGCATGTCCTTCGGTATGAATCTGCGGTAGCCATCCACCAGCGCGGCGGCGCTGTATGCCATCTTGTGAGCGTTTACCACGAGAATTACCGGCATCGAGATAACCGACGCCACCTCGGCGGTGCTGCCGTGCCACCTGTACTTTCCGTCCCACAGTCCCATGACGCCCTCCACGACGTTCACATCATCGGCATAGTGGGCGAAAACGCGCCTGGCGTGCGAGTGCGACATGAAGTAGGTGTCAAGGTTTACACTCTCCTCGCCGGCAGCCATTCGGTGATACTGTGTGTCTATATAATCCGGCCCGCACTTGAAAGGCTGCACACTGTTTCCGTCCTGCGACAGCGCGCGGAGCAGTCCCATGGTAAGTGTTGTTTTGCCGCATCCGGAGTTGGTCGCGGCGATAGCGAAAGCACGCACCCGTCTTTCACGTGATAATAGGTTTCTATTCATTTTAAAGGGTGTTTGATGTATTTTTGTGCAAAATTACAAAAAAAAATTGGTATTATTGTGTTAAGTCAATAAATATTTACTACCTTTGCACCCGATTGGTGATGCCTGTCTTTTCAAGACGAGGCATAAAAGGGAATCAGGTGCGAGACCTGAGCAGTACCCGCTACTGTAAACTCCGTTGGTTCGGAATGTTGTCAGGAAACAAGTCACTGTGAATCAATTTCATGGGAAGGCTGAACATTCCGGGAGTGAGCCAGGAAACCTGCCGTCATAATTTGTTGGGCGCGATAATCTCCGGGAACAGGGACTTCGCCAAGACGAATTCTTAATTTAAAATTTCAAATCAAGCAATGAAAAAGATTGCAGCGAGCATTGTTTTCGCGGTCGCCTGCGCAAGCGCGTGGGGGCAGACAACAGTGAGTGGAGTGGTTAAGGATGCCGAAACGGGGAGACCCGTAAGGGATGCCTATATCCGTGTGGACAACAGCCTTGCAAAGGGAGTCACCAACTCGGAGGGGCGGTTCCGCATAACCAACCTTCCCGACAAGAAACACAAACTGAGCATAACGCACGTGAGCTATGCGCCGATTTCCGTTTCGGCAAGCACGACCGACGAGTTGAAGTTGACCATGAAACCGAGCGCGCAGAACATCGGGCAGGTGGTAGTCACGGGAACGGGAACACACCACAGGCTGAAGGACAGCCCCGTGCCGGTGCGGGTTATCACGGCTGACGAGATACAATCGACAAACGCGACCACACTCTCCGAGGCACTGCAGAAACTGTCGCCGTCGTTCACGAGCATGGTGAACGGACTGGGTGCGACGATAACCATGAACGCACTGACCAACGACTACTATATAATGCTCGTCAACGGGAAGCGCGTGACAGGCAATGACAAATGGGAGCGCGTGAACGTGGGCAACATCAAGCGTGTCGAGATCCTCAACGGAGCGGCGTCGGTGCTCTACGGAACGAACGCCATCGGCGGTGTGATAAACGTGATCACAGACGACTCGAAGAACTCAGTCGAGGTGCGGAACGACTTCACGATGAAGAACAACGGGCGCCTCAGCGAGTCTGCCAACATCGACGTGCAGAAAGGCAAGTTCGGCTCGTTCTCGTCGTACAAGCACGAGGAGGCGGACACATGGCAGCTCTCGCCATACGAGGTGAACAAGAAGGGCGAGACCGTTGAGACAAACAAGATCGCTTCCGCTGGCTTCCACGATGACGGCGCGACGCAGAAGTTCACATTCGACGCCAACGACCGCCTGTCGTTCTATGCCGAGGGCAGCTACTACCGCCACAAGACCGACCGACCGGCAGAGGTGTACAAATATGACATAAAGCACGAGTCTTACGGGTATGCCTTCGGAATGAAGATGATGGCGACGGCAAAGTCGTACATCACGTTCGACTACAACACAGACATATACAACTCGAAATACGACTATTTCACTGATGTCAAGAACAAGAAGGGCGAGGTGACGATACCCAACGGCTCGTCGCTGACAAGAAGGCGCGACCGCTTCCACGAGGCGGCGCTCAAGGGGGTGTTCACGCTTGCCGACTGGAACAAGCTGTCTGTGGGCACGAGCTATCTGGTTGACGCGGTAAAGAGCCCGACCGAGAAAATCGACAAGAAGATGTCGAGCACGTTCGCAACGTTCGTGCAGGACGAGATGACGTTGAAATGCGGGTTCGGCGCACTGTTCGGAGTGAGGTATATCTACAACCAGAACTTCCACAGCTACGCAACGCCAAACGTGGGGCTGATGTACCGCGCCGGCGGGCTAAACCTGCGCGCCAACTACTCGATGGGCTACAAGACACCCACGATAAACCAGATGTACTTCACCGAGATGGCGAAGAACGCCGACAGGCTGACAATCGGCAACAAGAACCTGAAGCCCGAGAAGAACAACTACTACGGCTTCAACGCCGACTACCAGACATCGTGGCTCACCATCTCGGGCAACGTGTTCCTGAACAAGGTGCGCGACCTGATCGACTATGTGACGATAGCAGAGGGCGACGAGGCAATGGCAAAGTACGGACACGAGACGGTGAGACAGCGCCAGAACGTAAACCGCGCCTCAATCTTCGGAGCGACGCTGGCAATGAACGCGAGCCTCGGCTACGGCCTCTCGCTGAACGCCGCATACACATACCTCAAGGCAAAGAACGACGAGACGGAAAAGCCCCTGGACAAGACGGTGAAGAACGCATGGACAATGGGGGCGCAGTATGCGCACTCATGGGGACTATACACGCTGCACGCCAACGTCAACGGGCGCATTTACAGCCGCCGCTACAGCACGACCTACGGATATGCGCCGCACTACAACATGTGGGACATATCAACACGCCACACCTTAAACCTGCGGAAACTGACGGTTGAGCCAGGCTTCGGCGTGGAGAACTTGTTCGACTGGACCGACGACCGCCCATACAACAGCAACTACGCCACGCTCAGCCCGGGACGCACGTTCGTCGTCAGCTGTGCGATAAAATTCAAATACTGATAAATACATGGTTGCCGAACCGCTTAATCACGGCATGTCACGGCAGCCCGGAAACAAAAAAGGATAAGGAGAAAAAACATGCGCAGAAAACTGGCTATGGCATTGCTCGCCTTGACAATAACGGCAACGGCACAGGTAAAGACCGACAAGGAAGTGGATCTTGACGAGGTCGTTGTCACCGGGACTGGCACGGAGCACCTGCTGAAGAATGCCCCAGTGCAGACAGAGGTGATAAGCGGAAAGCAACTTCGCAACTACGGAGCACGCAGCATATCCGACATCCTCGGTATGCTGACGGCTTCGTTCGACTTCAGCGAGAGCGACATGGGCTCGAGGATGCAGGTGAACGGACTGGGAAACTCCTACATACTGATCCTCATCGACGGCAAGCGGATACACGGCGACAACGGCGGCGAGAACGACCTCGGGCTGATTGACCCGCACAACATCGACCACATCGAAATCGTCAAGGGTGCGTCATCGGCGCTTTACGGAAGCGACGCCATCGCCGGGGTGGTGAACATCATCACGAAGAAACACAACGACGGGCTGCTCATGGAGAACTCCACGAGAGTGGGAAGCTACGGCGACGTGAGGCAGCACAACGGGCTGGGCGTGACGCTCGGCCGACTGCAGTCGTACACCAACTTCCAGTGGCAGCACAGCGACGGCTGGCAGAACACCTCGGTGGAGGATGTCAAGCAGACCGAGTTCCTGATAACCGACTCGCGGAACAAGACCGTCAACCGCCACACCAACTGGCAGATTGCCGAGCGGCTGACATACAACGCGGCAAGGAACGTGCAACTCTATGCCGAGGGAAGTTTCTACTGGAAACGCATCTTCAGGCCGTCGGGGAAATACGCATCGGCAGACGTGCATACGTTTGACATGATGTACCGCAACGTGTCGGCTGCCACAGGCGGCAAATGGAACATTTCGAAGACCGATTACATAACGCTGGACGTGAGCTGGAACCGCCACGCATACTACTACTTCTTCACAGACACCACGCTGACAGACGGATACTACAAAGGGCAGATGACACATTACTACCCGTATTTCCCCACACAGCAGCTGTTGCAGAGCGACCAGCAGCGCACAATAGCCGAGGCAAAGGGCGTGTTCTCGCTGCCATACAACAACCGCCTGTCTGCCGGACTTGAATACCGGTATGACTGGCTGAAGGCGCCAGTGAGGGTTGTTGACGGAAAGGCGAGCGACCAAAACCAGGCCGTCTTCGTGCAGGACGAGTTCGACATGCTGCCGTGGCTCAACATCAACGCCGGGCTGCGCCTGAACCACAACAAGCAGTTCGGCTTCCGCCTGACGCCGAAACTGTCGGCGATGGTACGCACGGGCGACCACCTGAAGTGGCGCGCGACATGGGGCAAGGGCTTCAAGGTGCCGACGACCAAGGAACTGCACTACCAGTATGTGAGGCAGATGCTCGGCACATACCTGTACCTCGGCAACACAGACCTCAGGCCGCAGAGCAGCAACTATTTCTCCCTCGGTGGCGAGTATAACGGAAACGGGCTATCGGTAACGCTAACAGCATACCACAACAAGGTTGACAATATGATAACGCTCGTGACGATACCAAACTCGGAAGTGCCCGGAGAATACCTCACAAAGTATGACCCCATAGCCGTAAGGCAGTACCACAACATGGAGGACGCGAGGACATCGGGCATCGACTTCACCGCGCGCTACCGCATAAAGGAGTTCGGCATGGGCATAGGCTACAGCTATCTTGACACGCGGGCAAACCTCTACGACAGCGAGAAGGAGACCCTCGTGAGGGTCATTATCGACGGCATGGCACACCACAAGGCAAACCTGTTCGCGACATGGAACCACACGTTCTCGCGCGACTATGCGCTCGGCGTCGGCCTCTACGGCAAGATGTCGTCAACAAGGTTCTACCAGCTCAACGGAAACGGCAAGGGGTATAATATATGGAGACTGAACACCACCCACGACTTCGGGCACGGCAAGACGATGAAATACCGTATCGAGGCAGGCATCGACAACATATTCAACTTCGTTGACCGCACGCCACATGGGCTGCACCTCGGGACAACGACACCGGGAACAACCATCTACGCCACGTTCACCGTGAAATTCGCGAAAGGCAAGAAAACCTCAAATAAGTTCAATTCTAATTTAAAACAAAAAGACTATGAAGAAGATTAAATTCCTGATGATTGCCATGATGGCACTCATCGCGTCGGCCTCGCTCACATCATGCAGCGACAACGACGACACAACAGGTGACGGCACGTCGAACTACGACCGCTATCAGAAGTTTGTCACCGAAACTGTAAAGAAGCACAAGAAGAGTGACAAGGTCATCCTCCTCGTGGCATTCGGCTCAACGTGGCAGCAGGCCTTTGACACATTCGACAAGACCAAGGCTGAATACGAGAAAACATTCCCCGATTACGACGTTTACCTCTCGTTCTCGTCGGCAATATGCATAAACAACGCACGTGCCGGCGAGCATGCCTCGGAGGGCGCGGAGGTCCGCGATTACTTCTCGCCGGAACACTGGCTGACAGCCATAGGGTTCGCAGGCTACAAGGAGATAGTTGTCCAGTCACTGCAGATCATACCAGGCGAGGAGTACCGCCGCGTGCGCGACTCCTACATAAAGGACTTCATGAACAACCACAATGCCAACTTCACAGACAAGTACATGAAGAGCATCGACAAGAAAGTGATGATCGGAACGCCGCTCATGGCAGAGGAGAGTGATGTCATGGAACTCGCCAAACTGCTACTGAAAGAAAGCGACATCAAGGAGGCACTGAAAAAGGGTGTCGTGGCATTCATGGGGCATGGAAACCCGGAGAGCTACGACTATTACGGAGCAAACATCCGCTACACCCAGCTTGAGAACACTTTGCACATACTGGAGCCGGGAAAACTTTTTGTAGGAACGGTGGACATGCCGAACAACTATGTTGAGGATGTTTACAACCGCATGATGGCAAAAGGTGTGAAAACCGGAACAAAGGTGCAACTATACCCACTGATGTTCATCGCCGGCGACCACGCCCACAACGACATGTCTGACCCGGATGACGAGGAGAGCTGGTTCAGTTTCCTAAACGCGAAGGGGCTGAAGACTTCCGCATACGTGAAAAACTACCCGAAGTCTGAGGCTTGCTGGAAAAAATACAAGGAGGGAGAAGACTACATCCCGGCACTCGGAGAGCGTTCGGCCGTCATCAAAATGTATATAAAGCACACGCGCGAGGCTATCGACAAGATTGCCAAGGGTGAGGGTCTTTCCACTCCGACGACAGAGTCGGAATGACAGTATGATGCCACGGCTCCGCAAGGACGCACCATAAAAATGGCAATGGCAGACATTAAAAGAGGTAGGGCGCGCCTTTGATGGCATGCCCTACCTTATTTTTATCCCAATCCCCACCGATCAGTGTTGTAATGACCGGTTTGGGTTAAATAGGAAAGAGCGGGAGGGAAGCGTCACAAACCGAACAGATGATTATAACTGGCTGTGACATATCCGGAGAGCGACGCATATAGAGCATTCATTTCGTCTGCATCTATCCTCCCGCGTTTGTACCATTTCTTTGTTACGCTGTCAGTGCATTTGAAAATCTCTTTCTCCACCGGCTCAAGCTGTTGCATGATGCCGTTGCCCTCCGCGTTGTACAATGCCTCCCAGTAGAAATACCGGTCGGAGCCGATTCCCTCGTGGAAAGCATATATACGCTCCTTCAGCGCATCGACCTTCTTGCCAAACACCGTCACAGCCTCGCCGTTGTCTGCGCGGTAGATTGCCGGCAGCCGTCGGTCGGCATCCTTCAGCCAGAACGGGAAGGCGGTGCTCACGGGTGGATAGCCGAGCACCGTCCACATCGTGGTGAGTTCGGCATTCTCACCAGGTTTCACGCCCTGCACTATCGCCGTGCATGACGTTCCGGATCGCGATATGAAATCCTGGTCTATGAACCACCCGGTCGTTTCCGGCTTGTTGTGTTTCCCGTCGCGCAGGTCGATGCCGAGTTTCGGGTTCACGAAAGAGCGCGCAAGCGACCCGAATATCCATTGCGGGGTGATTGACTCTGCTTGTGCCGCAATTTTCAGAGTTTCGTCGTCAGTCTGGTAACGCACATATCCCAGTCCCTCGTGTTCCTCGCCTGTGAAACTGAAGTTTGTGCGTGCAAGGTAACCTCCTGGTGCTATCTGTGGGTCGTTGGCATCGAAGTACTTGTATCCACGGGTGCTGACCTCGAACCATCCTGCCCCACCCTCTGCATCTATGACGCCGAAGTTGGCACACAGTCCGTCGAGGCTCGCCTTGTCAAGGAAATCCTTCATCTCGCCGACGGTGGCACATTCACCAAGCACGCGGAACATAAGGTTGCCGTTCTTGCCGCCAGGCTCCACACCGTCGACGGTCTTTTCAAGATTGAACGACTGTGTGTTCATTACCGAGAGTCCCTTTGTGTTCGTGCCAATCCACACATCCTCGCTGCTCCTTGCCCTGCAGTCGGCAATGCCGATGAAATCATATTTGGCGCCTCTGAAAAATTTCATGCAGTTCTGCAGGTTGTCAGTGTCGCGCACCTTCCAAATAAGCGGCCGCCCGTCGGCAGTCACCTTACCGGTTATCACTGCGGCCGTGCACGCACGTCCCGAAGCCACGGCCAGCCACAACATTGCGAATATAAGCAAACACTTTCTCATAGCGACAAACAGATTAATTGTTATTCCATCCTGTACTTGCCAACTCCGGTCTTGTACATGTCGTTGCCCTTGCAGTCGATGGCAACAATCACGGGCAGTTCCTCCACTGTCAGCCGCCTTATGGCCTCTGTGCCCAAGTCATCGAAGGCAATCACCTCGGCGTGCTTCACGCATTTCGCCATCAGTGCGGCTGCTCCGCCTATGGCTGCGAAATACACACCTGTATGCTTTTTCAGGGCATCGATCACCTCCTCGCTTCTCGAGCCCTTGCCAATCATCACGCGCAGCCCCTTCTCGATGAGCGTCGGTGAGTATGCGTCCATACGGCCGCCGGTGGTGGGTCCCACGGAGCCAATGGGCTGCCCCGGTTTCGCCGGACACGGCCCGGCGTAGTAAACCACTTGCCCCGTGAAGTCGAAAGGCATCGGCTCTCCAGCCTCGAGCATCTCGCACATACGCTTGTGCGCCGCATCGCGGGCCGTGTAGATTGTACCTGAGATATACAGCATGTCGCCAGCCTTCAGCGACTTTATCTTCTCGTCGGTGAAGGGTGCTTGCATTATTCTTTTTTCTTCCATCTTTATCTTATTATTTTTCAGGCAGATGCCGGAAATCAACATCGCAAGTGCAGCAAATGATTTCAGTCACCTGCCTGCGTTGAACATATCCTTACCGTATTCTGTGCCGCCAGCCTACAGTTCGCCCTCCGCATGCCGTGTAGCGTGGCAGCCGATGTTGACGGAAACGGGCAGCCCGGCTATGTGGGTGGCATTGATGAGGATGTTCACTGCAAGCGCCGTGGTCGTGCCGCCGAAGCCGCATGGCCCTATGCCGAGTTTGTTTATCTCCTCAAGCAGCTCGCGCTCCAGTTGTGCCACGGTCTCGTTCTCGCTGTGGCTTCCGACGGGGCGCAGCAGGGCCTTCTTACTGAGGTAGGCTGCACGCTCCATCGTGCCTCCGATGCCCACGCCGACGATTATCGGCGGACATGGGTTGCCGCCAGCAGTCGCGATCGTGTCTGTGATGAATTTCTTTATGCCAGGAATGCCTGCGCTCGGTGTGAGCATCTTCAGTCCGCTCTTGTTCTCGCTCCCGAACCCCTTTGGCGCGACTGTGATGTGGAACTTGTCGCCCGGCACCATTTCATAGTGGATTATCGCCGGCGTGTTGTCGCCGGTGTTCACGCGGTCGAGCGGGTCCTTCACCACCGACTTCCGCAGATAGCCCTTGGTGTATCCCTGCCGCACGCCCTGGTTTATGGCATCCTCGATGAAGCCGCCCGTGACATGCGCGTCCTGTCCCATCTCCACGAAGACCACCGTCATGCCAGTGTCCTGACAGATTGGGCATCGCTCGCTGCGTGCGATGTCGGCATTCTCAACTATAGTCTCTATTATCTGCCTGCCGAGCGGTGCCTTCTCAGACTTAGAGCGGCATTTCAGTTCGCTGTAGATGTCGTCTGACAGCACGTAGCAGGCCTCTATGCAGAGTTTCTCTACGAGTTGCGTTATCTCTGCTGCTTTTATCTCTCTCATTTTATTTCCTTCCAATTTCATGCCGGAACTCCGCGACTCCCAGGTGTCAGCCCCTCTCGAGGAAATACTGCGTGTTCCTGTTCATAATGTTATCTGTATTATTGTCAACCACCCCAATCAGGCAATATGTATTGGTGTCAGGGTCTGGCACAAATTCCTTGACCAGCGAGAAATCCTTTATTTCGGACGTGTTCCTGACCTGCAGGCGCGGCCCGTCGCACTCCACAATCTTGTCGCCAATCTTGATGTTTGCATCATCGTAGTATGCTATTGGCAGCGCGTTTTCAATTATGCCTTTCACCTTTGCCTCGAGCAGTGACAGGTCTATGCCTTCCTTCTTGTAGAATTTCATCACGAAGCCGTTGCGCACGTCGGAGAAATAATAATGGCCGTTCCCGATGTTGAATTCATCCTTCAGCACGAGCCGCGTTATCTCCTCCGCCGAGTGAGCCATTTTTCTGTATTTCAATGACTTGTGAACAATCTCGTAAATACTCTCCGGCAGCGGTCCGAACACGCTCGGGCGCGTCACTATAATCTCCTCCCCGATGCCCACGATGATGTCGGCATTGATGCCGAGTGTGGAGTGTATCAGGTTGAAATGCTCTATGATTACCCTTTTCTTGTGCTCGAGCAGCGTTCTTACGAACTGCGCTATCTCGTACATCTGCATGAACCCCTGCATGAAACGTATGTCAAGGTGGAACGATGCCGCCTCGCGCACGTCGTCAAGCGCTATGATCTCACGCGCCTGCATTATCTTCCGTGGGTTTATCACGTCGTCGTCGTTTGACAGTTCCAGCCCCGGGAACATCCCTTTTATAAGCGACGACTTCCCCGACCCGGCATCTCCCACGATGCCGATAAGCCTGTCTGTAAACTGCAGGTGGCGTTGTGATATTTGCTCCCCGAGGAAGATGAGCCGCTCCTTCCCGCGCGGTGCGTAGTACTGCGATGCGATGAGGTATTTCTGTATAGGGTTTACCATAGTGCTGTCGGTTTAAGCTGTAATGCAACGGAAAAGCCTTCCCAGCGGCAATGCGAACAAGGCAAAAGCATAAGGACCGCGGGAAGGCTTGGGGAAATACTAAAGTTCAAACGAACTATTCATCAATGGCACATGTTGTTGTGCGCCATAAACGTCCGTCTCGCCGAGCGCGCCCGACGGGATGGGACGTACAATCGTAATCTTTATTGCCTTCGCAGGGTCAAAGTGTACGATGTTGATAATGTCCTCCTCCTTGATTTTATACAGGTCGGCAAACATTTTATTGTTGAAGATTTTGGCAGCCTTCACCTTCTCATACATGTCGAAGTCCTTGAAAATGACATCAAATGTCAGCTCATACGGGCCCGAGTTCTTGCTTCTTATGACGGATGCCACGTCTATCAAATTATATTTCTGCATAATCATTGCTTTTTAACAGTTGCTTACTCCGTTGTTGTATGTCACGTAAGATATCGGGAAGAGGCTTGTCGGGTCATCCACCTCCAACAAGTGGTAGATGTTGAACTCGAACACCTCGCCCATCTTGCAGTCTGACGGTGAGAATGGGAATGCCAGGTTACCGGCTGTCGAGATGCGTCCCTCGTAACCGTAGTGGAGCATCGTACTGCGTGCGAAGCTGCATATCGTGTTTGCGGTCTCCTGCGTGTCGGCCACAGCCTCGATGATGATGAGCAACTCGTCGGAGTGTGACTCCTCCGAACCGTTGAACATGGCCATGACGCCCTTCTTGCCGTAAATCTTGAAGTCGAGGAAGAAGTCGGTGATGCCGAACTTCGCGAAGTTGTCCTCCACACGTGCCCTGACGCTCTTCACGATGCCGTCGATCTTTGAGATCATAACCGGGTCTTTCACTGCTGCCGGCGAGATCGTGCGGTAGCCAACGCGGCGGACGCCCTCGAGTTTCACGAAATACTTTTCCGTAGGCACGAACCTACTTCCTGACACGCGCACCATGTTGTCGCCAACCTGCTCGAACTTGGAATCGTGCAAGTCGATTGCCCCTCCAGGGCCAGGCAGCACATACGGGTTTGTCTTCTCGTAGAGGGTGTGTGCAGCTATTGACAGCGTTGTACATTTGCGCAGCGGTGACAGCGGCTCCAGCACGAAATTGTCCTTGTGCAGATAGCCGAACATGCAGTCGCTTCCGCTTCCGGGCAGCGCGCAGATTGCGGCACACTCCAGAATCTTGCCAAGGTGAATTGCAAGTCCCTTGTCGAAGCCCTCCTTCAGTGGAAGTGCGGCGAACACCGACGGGTCGTATGAGCGTCCGGCGATGATGACATCAGCACCTTCCTCAAGGGCCTTGATATATGGTTCCTCTCCTATCTGAGACACTATATGCACGGCCTCGTCAACGTCCTTCTCGGTGATTGGCTTTGCCGGTGCGAGCGGTGTCACCTTTCCCTTGCGCAGGTTCTCCTTGATGAAATCCTTCTCGAACTCCGACTGTATCACAGCCATCTTGAAGGAAAGTTTCTTGTCGGCAGCAATCTCGCGTATTATGTCGAGCACGAACTCAACATGCGGTCTCGCGCCGCTTCCGCCCGCTGTTCCAACGATTACAGGTATTTTGGCCTTTATGCCTGCCGGTATCATTATCTCGAGGTCCCTCTTTACCGAGTTGCGGTCTGTGAACGACTTGCCCGCACCGAGGTAGTATGGCCCCGGGTCTGTCGAGCCGGCATCGACAGCGATGACGTGCGGCTTGCGTTTCATTCCTTCCTCGAACGACTCCATCGGGAAACCGTATCCGAGGATGGCGGTGGTGGAAAGTATTCTAAGTTCTTCCATTTTCTATTTGCTTTTTTATTCCCCGGGCAGGCCGTATCCGGTATGCCCGGGGAGAAAATTCATAAATACGAAAGTATAATGTCTTATTTTGTCAGTGCCAGGATGCGGCTCATCTCGTTATATACGATCATGTAGCCCTCGTCGACACCCATGCCCGGCTTTGCCAGGTACTGCACTGGCGATGTTGCCATTGCGATGTGTGCGCATATCTCTGCCGAGCGGTTTGTCTCGTTGCACGTACCGCCGAGGTAAGCGCCCATGTTGTTCTTCTTGCAGTATATGACAGCCTCTATGGCGTTGTTGATACCTCCGAGGTCCGGGGTCTTTATCTGTGCCATGTGTCCGGCCTTCTTCTCGGTGAAGTCCTTTATGTCCTCCAGCGTGTTGCACCACTCGTCGGCAACGATTTCCGCGTCTATGCCGTCGCGGTCCATTGCGGCGCGTATGGCAGCGAGAGCCTTTATCTGTGCCTGCTTCTCGCCCATGTCAACCGGACCCTCGACTCTCAGGTGGAACGGCTTGGCAATCTCTGCCAGCTCGCCGACATATTTTGCAATCGCCTCGAAGTCGTTGTTGAATACGATGCCCAGCGTGCCATACACGTCGATGTGTATCGTAGGGCTGTAGCACTCGCACGGGCGCAGCTTGATGATGCGGTCGCGCAGCCATTCGATGTATGCCTTGATTTTCTCGCCTTTCAGCCCAACCTTTGTCTCAACGTGGTTGAACAGCGCGTGCGGCAGCACATCGGCGCCCTTCATTATCATCTTGTCAGCGTTCATGTAGCGGTCGTCGCCCGATTGCGAGAATATAGGGATCATCTTCTTTGAGATTTCCGTGCCATACTCATCGGCGATAACCTCTGCCATCAGTTTCGACTGGCTCTTTGCCACTGCGTCGAGACACGCCTGTGTTACGCCGTAGCGTATTGCAGTGTGGTATCTCTTGCCCGTCGAAGGGCTCTTGCTCTTGTCAACGAGGTCTGCCATCTCGCGGAACGAGGTGATTTCCTTGCCTTCGTAGAGCGGCGCGATCTCCTTTTCAATCACCGGTATGAAGTCGGCTGCGAGGAACAGCGGGTCGCGGCCGCCGGCACCCGAGTACTGCACTGCGGCGCAGTCGCCGTATGCTATTGCTCCGTTCTCCAGCAAGAACATTACACAGATTGACTCGCCTGCCTGCCTTACAGCGGTGAATCCCGGGGTTACGGGTTTGCCTTCATAGAAGGCACCGTCATTCTTTGCGCCTGACTTGATGGCCTTTTGGTCGTCGAAGAAGAAACCGGTCTTTCCCGGTGCGCACACTACTTTTTTTATTTTCATTTCAAATATATTAAAAGGTTTACTATATTTTCTCCCCCATCCGGTATGTGCCGGAGGAAATACACGCGCTGACCGCTACTGGCGTACCGTCCTGCTCTTGCTTGCCTGCCTGCCGCAGGCAGCACGCGCGACGGCTACTCTATCGTCCTCGGCCTGCCAACGAGATGTCCCTTCCCTATGGCGTACACGTCGTCGATGACCATCTGGAAACTGACGGGGCGGTTCTCATACTTAGCGCGCTCCTCCAGTTTGCTCCGGTGGAAATCTATCAAATCCTGGGTGAACGGCATGTGTCCGAGGTCAAGAATCCTCACAGCACCGAAGTTGTCGCGTGCGGGCATCACCTTTCCGGCATTGTACTTGTTCGGTGCGAACGGAACGTCTATCACTCCGGCCTCGAACGCAGCCACCGTGCCGACGGCATAGTCGCCCTTGCCCAGTTCCTCAACCTTGTCGAGGATGCACTTCATCTCCGCCATTATCACCTCGCTCTCGTCCACAACGGCCGGTATCTCCCGGAAGTTCTGGTCCTTGAGCATGTTGATGACCTGTTTCGTGGCGCGCAGTCCTGCGGCGTTGGCCTCCTTTGTCGGCACTCCCATGGCCTCGTGCGGTGTCTTGACGATTACCTTGGTGGCCTTTGCCAGCGCGGCGGCGGCGGAGCCCCAGGATATAACTCCGAACGACTTTGCCTCATCCTGTGGGAAACCACCCATCCACTGGTGGAACACCGTGGTGATGCGGACATCTTTGAAGCCAAACCGCTCCATATACCTGTGGGTCATTATGTCGAGGGCGCGTATTGCGGCGACATCCTGTATCAGGTTTCCGCACTGCCCGTAGCCAACCGTGAGGTCCTTCACTCCCTGTGTGGCAGCCAGCAGGGCTTCGATCACAGCCACTGCATTCGAGATGCACGGCGGAATGAGCGTGCCAGTGAGCGGGCCGAACGGCTCTCTGTTTATCGACACGCCAGCCTCCTCATACAGTCCCACGAGGCGGTCGGCATACTGCCAGTATGCAATGACCTTGTCAATAGGGTGGTTCTTTGAGTAAGGAACGTTGTATGATATGCCGCCCCCCTCATAGGATGTGAAGCCGCCCGCTATTGATATTTCCGTCAGCAGGCGCGCGTCCGGAGTTCCATGGCGCACCTGCACCGGGCTTTTCAGCGCCGATGTCACCCTGCGGCAGATGTCAACGCCATAGTTGACGATTGGGAAGCCGTTGAGCATCGACCTGCCCGTCTCGCGGCTTTTCCTGATGCCGGTCTCTGCCTCGTGGTAGCGGTTTAGACGCGTATAGCTGTCAACGGTTGACGGCAGCAGGTCGGCCTCGCCCTCATCCTCGAGGAACCTAAGCAGTTTCAGGTGCTCCTCGTATAGTGCGACGCCGGCGCGCGGCTGTATGAGAGTTGTCTTTTCTTCTACGGCCTTTGCAAGTTTCGCCGAGAAGCGTTTTTCCGGCGGTATGCTTTTCTGGTAGGCCACGGCCTCGTCGAAGTCAACATCCTTTCCTGTTTCCCACTGTGCGAGCACTTCCTTTCTCTCTGCGAAGAAGTCGCCCTCAGATATTTTACAGTTCTTTAATTCCATAGGTCTGTTATGAGGAATGTTTTTATTATATAAGTTTTATTTCTTCCTTGAGTATCTTCAGCGCGAGCTTTGGCTCAACCGCGCTCAGCAGTCCCATCGACGCGAAGATGTATTTCTTGTCGAGCATATACCTGGGGTGCTTCGGCTTGGCGAACATGGTGCTCGCGGCGGACGTGCATTCCGCCCCCCGCAGTATATTCTCTGGGTCGCTGCTGTTTATTATCGAGCCTCCGATGCCCACCACGAACGGCACCTGCGTGAGGTCCTTTCCCGTGAGCGCGAAAATCTGTCCCATCGGAGTGTATGCCTCCTCGAAGTATCCGCAGTGGCGTTCCACGGCAATCCTCACCGCGTTTCTTGCCAGCCCCTGCTCTATCCTCGCCTCCGTGTCGTTTGACGGCAGCGTGGATGGGCGTGCCGAGCATGTCGTTATCCACGACTCCACCTTTTCCTGCGGGACTCCGATTTCGTTTGCGAAGACCTCCATGTTTAGCTCTTCGGCGAGCGATGTCAGGCTGTATCTCATTCCGAGGTCACCCTCAACAGAGCGTTTGCTGTACGGCTCGGGCAGTCCTTTGACCACCACGTTGTCTATCGACGGTGCCCCGTCGGCCATGGAATACACGTCGGTCGTCGCGCCGCCGAGGTCAACCGCCATGAGGTCGCCGATGCCCTTGTCCACGCCGTTTCCCTTGCTCAGCAGCTCGCAGCCCGTCATCACGGCCAGCGGCGTTGGCACAATCTCCGTCTCGCACATATCCTCGACCCTCGAGAGTCCCTTGGCATCGATTATCCGGCTGATGAAAAGTTCCTTTATTTTGTCTTTCGCCGGCTGGATGTTTATCTTGTTGAACTGCGGCATTACGTTTTCCGTTATCACGAACGCCTTGCCCGATTTCCTGAATATCTCGTCCAGTTCATAAGACGCGCTTTTGTTGCCTGCCGCTATTATGGCGAAGTTCCGCTTTATGTCGCACAGCCGCCTTGCATTGGCGAGTATCACATCCTTGTTTCCCCCGTCAGTTCCCCCGCACAGCAGCACGAGGTCCGGGTTGATGTCGTAAATCTCCTGCTGCTCGGCCTGCGATATCTCGAATGCGTAGGTCTTGACCACCTTCGCCCCCGCGCTCGACGCAGCCATCCTGGCAGCCTTCGCGGTAAGCTCGGGAACAAGTCCCAGGGCAACCATCTTCAGCCCCCCTGCCGCGCTGCTGCAGCACAGCAGTTCGTCATAATTGAACTCACCGATGGCAGCCTCCAGTTTCCGCAGCGCGTTGTTCAGCCCCTCCATCACGTCGGTCTCTATCGTGGTGAAGGCCGCAGCCGTTCCCACCACCCTCTGCTCAACCGAGTCGATGGCCGTCACCTTGGTGTATGTGCTGCCGATGTCAACTGTCAGGTAGTTCATTTCTGTGACAAAATCTCCTTTAGGTCTGCTATTGTCGTCTCACATGGCGTTCCCGGCGGATACACCTTTGTAAAGCCCATTGCCATGAATCGCTTCTCCACGTCCGCGAAATTCTGCTTCCCCACGACGAGATTGCCCCCGGCGACGATTGGTATGCCCTTGAGCCCGGCCTCGTCGCATTTCTCACGAAGCCCGTTGCAGTCGATCTCTCCGTGCCCGTATAGCGACGACACGAGTATCGCGTCTGCGTTTGTCTCGAGTGCAGCGTCGATGTACTCTTCCTGAGCCACCATCACGCCGAGGTTAACAACGTTGAACCCCGCCTGCTCCAATGCGTAGCACAGGATTTTGTTGCCTACCGCGTGCACGTCGGCGCCGATAACACCAGTCACTACAGTTTTTTTATCCATAGTTATATATGTGTATTATTATTTTAAGGTTTTTATTTCTATATTATATAATGTGCGGATGCCACAATCCACCGTGTATTATAAGTAGGCACAAAATTACATATTATTCTTGTCAGGCAATCCTTTATAAACATTAATTAACACTATTAACTATCTTTACATCTGTCGCGGCGTCATTTTCATGGATGGTCAGATTTGCCTGCGGCCTCCCGTTTTCCGCTTCACGGCCATACGGTTTCCTGTTTGCCACAAGCCAGGCTGCAAGACAAAGGACAACAAGAGCCGTTGTTGCTCGAAAAACAACGCGTCGGCATACGTCCAGCGGCACACTTTTCTTTGCATTGTTTCTCTAAGTCGTTTTTTCTGTTTACCTTTGCAGGCAGAAAGGATTCCCGGAACAAGACACGCGTTATCCGGGAGTTAGGTAGTCAATGAGTTTACCAAATGAGCGATAAGAAACTTTTCATAGAGACATACGGCTGCCAGATGAACGTGGCAGACTCCGAGGTGGTGGCATCGGTGATGAAGATGGCGGGATATGATGTATGCCGTGACATCGCGCAGGCCGACGCGGTGTTCCTCAACACCTGTTCGGTGCGTGACAACGCCGAGCAGAAAATTTACCACCGGCTGGAGGAACTGAATGCCATGAGGCGCAACAGGCGCGCAGGCGACGGTGGCAGCCCGCTGATAATCGGCGTGCTGGGCTGCATGGCTGAGAGAGTGAAAGACGACCTGCTGAAGAACCATCACACTGACCTCGTGGCAGGCCCGGACTCGTATATGCACTTGCCGGAACTCACCGCGCAGGCGGAGATGGGCAACAAGGCGATGGACATAGAGCTGTCAACGACCGAGACCTACCGCGACATAGTGCCGCAGCGCATCTTCGCAGCAAAGATCGGGGGGTTCGTAAGCATCATGCGCGGCTGCAACAATTTCTGCCACTACTGCATAGTGCCCTACACGAGGGGACGGGAGCGCAGCCGCGACGTCAGCAGTATCCTGCGCGAGGTGCGCGACCTTGCCGGGCGCGGCTACCGTGAGGTGACGCTGCTGGGGCAGAACGTGAACAGCTACAGGTATGAGGAGGACGGCGCGACGGTGGATTTCCCGGCACTGCTGCGACGCGTGGCGGAGGCTGCGCCGGAAATGCGGGTGCGCTTCACCACGTCGCATCCCAAGGACATGAGCGACGACACGCTGCACGTCATCGCAGAGATGCCAAACGTGTGCCGCCATATCCACCTGCCGGTGCAGAGCGGGAGCAACCGGATACTGAAGATGATGAACCGCAAATACACCATAGAGTGGTATCTCGGCCGCGTGGCGGCGATACGGAAGATTGTGCCGGACTGCGGACTGTCAACCGACATCTTCGTGGGCTATCACGGCGAGACGGAGGAGGACCACAGGCTGTCGCTCGCGCTGATGCGGGATGTTGGCTACGACTCGGCATTCATGTTCAAGTACTCCGAACGGCCGGGGACATACGCATCGAAACACCTGCCGGACAATGTGCCCGAGGAGGTGAAGCTGCGCAGGCTGTCGGAGATAATCGCGCTGCAGACAAAAATATCCGCCGGGAGGAACGCACAGGACGAGGGCAAGGTGTTCGACGTGCTGGTGGAGAATTTCTCGAAACGCTCGCGCGAGCAGCTGTGCGGACGGAACGAGCAGAACAAGATGGTGGTGTTCTCCAAAGGCAGCCACCACATCGGCGAGACGGTGCGCGTGAGGATAACCGGGTCGTCGAGCGCGACACTGCTCGGCGAGCCTGCGGAGTGACACCATCTGCGGCATTACAGGAAAAGAGGAGGAAATGGGAAAGGGAAAGACATCCGGCAAAAGAGGAGAGGCGGAGATGATGAAGGCATACAACAGATACCTGCGGCTGCAGAAAGGCCTCTCGGACAACACGCTTGACGCTTACCGCCGCGACGTAGACAAACTGAGAGACTATCTCGGCGGAGAGGGCATCGCGCTGAAGGACGTGACCCTCGACAGCCTGCGGGCGTTCGCCGCATCGCTCCACGACACCGGCATCGGGGCAAAGTCGCAGTGCCGCATACTCAGCGGGGTGCGCTCGTTCTGCAAGTTCATGGTGAAGGACGGATGGGTGGACAATGACCCGTCGGAACTGCTCGAGAGCCCGCAGACGGGGAGGCACCTGCCCGAGGTGCTGTCAACCGAGGAGGTGGATATGCTCGAGGCCGCCGTTGACCTGACCAAATGGGAGGGACACCGCAACCGCGCCATGATAGAGATGCTCTTCTCGTGCGGGCTGCGCGTGAGCGAACTGGTGGCGCTGACGCTGTCGGGCCTGTATCTTGACGAGCGTTTCATCCGCGTGCTCGGCAAGGGCAGCAAGGAACGGCTGGTGCCGATTTCCGACCGCGCCATCCACGAACTGCAACTGTGGTTCGACACGAGGAGCACGATGGATATAAAGCCCGGCGAGGAGGATTACGTGTTCCTCAACCGCCGTGGCGCGCACCTGACGCGGACGATGGTGCTCATTTTCATAAAGAACTATGCACGCGCGGCAGGCATAAAGAAGAACATATCGCCGCACACGCTGCGACACTCGTTCGCCACGGCGCTGCTCGAGGGCGGCGCCGACCTGCGCGCGATACAGGCAATGCTGGGGCATGAGAGCATCGGGACGACCGAGATATACACTCACGTCAGCACCAAGACACTGCGCGACGAGATAATGCAGCACCACCCGAGGAACAGGATGTGAGTGCAATCTATGGCAAGTCAAGACGTAAATGAGAAAAAGATAATCACAATGGACTACAAATCATTCGAGGTTATGGCGCCAGTGGGAAGCCGCGAGAGCCTTGCCGCAGCGATACAGGCAGGAGCCGACTCGGTGTACTTCGGCATCGGACAACTGAACATGCGCTCTCACAGCGCGAACAAGTTCGGCATAGACGACCTGCACGACATCGCACGGCAGTGCGGCGAGCACGGCATAAAGACATACCTCACCGTGAACACCATAATATATGACAATGACATGGCGGCGATGCGCCAGATAATCGACGCGGCGCGCCAGGCCGGCATAACGGCGGTGATTGCGGGCGACGTGGCGGTGATGACATACTGCCGCAGCGTGGGACAGGAGGTGCACCTGTCAACGCAACTCAACATATCGAACACCGAGGCACTGCGCTTCTACGCCCAGTTTGCAGACGTGGTGGTGCTTGCGAGGGAACTAAACTTGGAGCAGGTGGCGCACATACACAGTGCCATTGAGGAACAGCGCATCTGCGGCCCGGGCGGCGAGCCGGTGCGCATCGAGATGTTCTGCCACGGGGCACTGTGCATGGCGGTGAGCGGCAAGTGCTACCTCTCGTTGGACAACGCGGCAAGGAGCGCGAACCGGGGGGAGTGCATGCAACTATGCCGCAGGTCATACGTCGTGACCGACGGCGAGACCGGAACGCAGCTCGAGGTGGACAACAAATATATAATGAGCCCGAAGGACCTCAAGACGGTGCGCTTCATCGACAAGATGATGGATGCCGGGGTGCGCGTGTTCAAGATCGAGGGCAGGGCAAGGAGCGCGGAATATGTCTATACCGTAGTGAAATGCTACAAGGAGGCGATACGCGCGGTGACAGACGGCACATTCACCGAGGAGAGGAAAGACGAGTGGGACGAGCGGCTGGCAAAGGTGTTCAACCGTGGGTTCTGGGACGGTTACTACCTCGGGCAGCGCGTCGGCGAGTGGAACAGGGAATATGGCAGCTGCGCCACCGAGACGAAGCAGTATGTGGGAAAGGGCGTAAAGTATTTCTCGAAACTCGGTGTGGCGGAGTTCGCCGTAGAGGCGTGTGAGTTCACGGCCGGCGACAACCTGCTGATAACCGGTCCCACGACGGGGGTGATGTATGTAACGCCGAGGGTGATACACGGCGACGACGGCCCCGTGACGACGGCGGGGAAAGGAACGCGCGTGAGCATCGAGGTGCCGGGCAAAGTGAGGCCGAGTGACAAATTGTTCAAACTGATAAAAACAAACAGATAGATGGCAACAATAAACGAAATTCAAGACGAGGTGATAGAGGAGTTCTCCGACTTTGACGACTGGATGGACAAATATCAGCTGCTCATCGACCTCGGCAACGAGCAGAAGGCTCTCGACGAGAAATACAAGACCGAGAGCAACCTCATAGACGGATGCCAGAGCCGTGTGTGGCTGCAGGCGGACTATGTGGACGGCGTGATGAAATTCTCGGCAGAGAGCGACGCGCTGATAGTGAAGGGCATCGTGGCACTGCTAATCCGGGTGCTTGACGGACACACGCCGCAGGAAATACTCGATGCCGACCTGTACTTCATCAACCGCATCGGGCTGCGCGAGCATCTCTCGCCGACACGGTCCAACGGACTTCTGGCGATGATAAAGCAGATAAGGGCATACGCCCTTGCATACAAGATTAAAGGATAGACGCGCCATGCCAAGGAAACTGCGGACGATTGAGATGCGGCGATTGTCGCAGGAGGACTTCCGCCACGCCGAGAAAATGCCGCTGACGGTGGTTCTCGACGACGTGCGCTCGATGTACAACATCGGCTCGGTGTTCCGGACGTGCGACGCATTCCGCGTCGAGGAGGTGCTGCTGTGCGGCATAACGGCAACACCGCCGCACCCAGAGATACACAAGACGGCACTCGGCGGCGAGGACAGCGTGGCATGGAGGTATTTCGCGTCGGCTGTGGATGCCGTGGAACACCTGCACGGCAAGGGCTGCGCGGTTTACTCGGTGGAGCAGTGCGAGGGGGCACTGATGCTCGGCGACACAGACCTTTCCTGCATCACGGGCGGCAAGGGCTGCGCAGTTGTGTTCGGCAACGAGGTGAAGGGCGTGCATCAGGAGGTGATCGACCGCTGCGACGGATGCATAGAGATACCGCAGTACGGAACGAAACACTCGCTCAACGTTGCAGTAACGGCAGGCATGGTAATATGGGAGTTCGCACGCCGGCATTTCAGTAACAGGCATTAACATGCTGACATAAAATATAAAAAAATGAAAAAGCGCGATGAAAATCAATCAGATAACTTTTGATTTTCTATATCTTTTCATTATCTTTGCATCAAAAAGAAACCTATGGCAAGTTATATAAGATTTGACTGGGCTATGAAACGCCTGCTGCGCGACAAGGCCAACTACGGAGTGCTCGAGGGACTTATAACGACGCTGCTCGAAAAGCCACTGCGCATAAAGAAACTGCTGGAGAGCGAGAGCAACCAGGAGGATGCCAGCGACAAGCAGAACAGAGTTGACTTGCTCGCGGAGGACGACAAGGGCGTGCTGTATCTCATCGAGGTGCAGAACGAGACGGAGTTCGCCTATTTCCAGCGGATGCTCTTCGGAACGTCAAAATTGGTTACAGAGTACATCAACCGTGGGGAGGGCTATGAGAATGTCCGCAAGATATACAGCATAAACATCGTGTATTTCAACCTCGGCGAGGGGACGGACTATGTTTACCATGGCAAGACGGAGTTCCGTGGACTGCACAACAACGAGGTGCTCAACCTGTCGCCGTTCCAGAGGCAGAAATTCGAGGTGGATGCCGTGAGCGAACTCTATCCGGAGTATTATATATTAAAGGTGAACGACTTCAACAAATGGAGCAAGGTGCCGTTGGAACAGTGGATATATTTCCTCAACACGGGCAAGATACCGGCTGATGCCAACGCACCGGGGCTGACCGAGGCGAGGCGAAAATTAGGCATTGACAAGATGAGCCATGCCGAGCGCGAAGCCTACTACCGCCACATTGACAACGCTGTCATACTGCGTGACAACATCATCACTGCAAGAGGCGAGGGAAGGCTGGAAGGTCTGGAAGAAGGAAGGAAAGAAGGAATAGAAGAAGGAAGGAAAGAAGGAATAGAGAAAGGTAAGGCCGAGGCTATGCGTGAAATGGCACGGAACCTGAAACGAATGGGAATGTCGGCGGAGGACATTGCAAAAGCGACAGGAATGTCCTTGTGCGAAATTGGTGGTCTGTAAGAGGAAATGATAAAGGGACATGGTGATGACGGCTTTGCTTACGGCAGGGCCATTGTCCACGACTTCAGTTCGAACGTGATTGCCGCAATGCGGCCAAAGGGATTGCTCGAGCACCTGCAACAGAGCGTCACCATAGTTGGGCACTACCCACAGCCTGCGGCAGAGCAGCTGGCGGCAGAGCTGGCTTGCAGGATGGACATTCCGGAAAACTGCGTGCTGCCAACCAACGGGGCGACGGAAGGCATATATCTTGTCGCGGCGGCTTACGGCGGTGCGACATCGGCAATAGTGGAGCCCACTTTCAGCGAGTATGCCGACGCGTGCCGCATATACAGACACTCGCTGAGGCAGGTGCGCGGCATTGAAGAGGCTGGCGATGATGCCGGCATGGTGTGGCTGTGCAATCCAAACAACCCGACGGGCAGGCTCAAAGGCAAGGAGACGCTGATGGACTATGCCGGGAGACACAGAAACCGCCTTATAGTAATAGACTGCTCGTATGAACATTCGGCAGAGGGAGACTTCATATCCGCCGCCGAAGCAAGAAGGGCGGGGAACATCATACTCATTCACTCTATGACAAAACGGTTCGCCATACCAGGCCTGCGGCTCGGTTTCGTCACAGCGGCAGACAACATCATAAGACATATTGGGGAATGGAAACAGCCGTGGTCGGTCAATGCGCTGGCCGCCGAGGCTGGCGTTTGGCTGTGCCGCAACGCAGGAAAGACAGACATCAGCCCGTTCACAGAGGAATGCCGATGGCTTCAATCGGAGATAAACAGAATCGGCGGTATCGAGGCACTGCCAACTGACACCACGTTCTTCCTCGCGCGGCTTGACAGGCCATGCTCCACCGAACTTAAGGAGCGGCTCGCCAGCGAGGGAATACTCGTGCGCGACGCATGCAACTTCCATTTCCTCGACAAGCATTACATACGCATCGCGGCACAGGAACGCAGATCGAACGAAGAACTGTTAAAGGCACTGAGGAAATGTATTCTGCGATAACTCTTATCGCCGGCTGGCTTGCCGACAGACTGCTGGGCGACCCATCATGGCTGCCCCACCCCATCGTGCTTTTCGGAAAGATGATTGCCGCAGGCGAGCGGTGGCTCAACAAGGGCAATCACCGCCGCGCCAAGGGTAGCGCACTCGCCGTGACACTAACAGTGGCAACGTTCGCCGCGACGTGGGGCATAGTGCGTCTGCTGCAACTCGTGACGGTGGCTGCCCCGCTGCCGGTAATGTTTTTCTCCGCGATAATAATATTCTACTGCCTCGCCGGGACGACATTAGCACGCGAAGTGGAGATGGTGTTCCACGCCGCCGACCGCTCCCTCGAAGAAGGACGGCGGCAGGTGGGGCGCATCGTGGGGCGCGACACCTCGTGCCTCACCGACCAGGAGGTGCGCAAGGCCGCGCTCGAGACACTCGCCGAGAACCTCAGCGACGGCGTGACAGCACCGCTGTTCTGGCTCGCACTGCTCGGCGTTCCCGGAATGATGACATACAAGATGATAAACACCCTCGACTCCATGATAGGCTACCGCACCGAACGCTACAGGCTGTTCGGCACCGTGGCGGCAGTGATAGACGACATCGCGAACTACATACCCGCGAGGATGACCGCCCTGCTGATGATTGTCGTTGCGGGACAGCCGCGCCTCCTCCGCTTCGTGCTGCGATATGGGCCGCGCCATGCCAGTCCCAACAGCGGATGGCCGGAGGCGGCGCTTGCAGGAATACTCGGCTGCCGTTTCGGCGGAACGCACACATATTTCGGCGAGACGATAGAGAAACCTTACATCGGGGAGGACGAACGGCGGCTGACATCCGCCGACATGCACCGTGCGATAAACGTCAACCGACGTGCCGAAGCGGCAGCAGTGGCTGCCGTGGCAGCAATCGCACTGATGCTAAACTGTTAAATTGGTGTAAACCTTCAATCCTTCAGGACAAGTCCTGGCTTTTTTTCGTATATTTGCATTCAAAATAAATCATAAAAGACATGGTTAAGGCAAAGATTACCGTTGCCGGCATAGGACCCGGCGGCGAGACAGACATAACGCCGGCGGTGATAAAGGCCATCGGCGAGGCAGACGTTGTGGTGGGATACAAATACTACTTCCAGTTCATAGGCAAGTACGTGAAAGATGGCTGCAAGTGCATCGACACTGGGATGAAGCGTGAGCGCGACCGCGCAAGACAGGCATTCGATATGGCATTGCAGGGGCAGAACGTGGTCGTGATAAGCAGCGGGGACGCTACGATATACGGCATGGCGCCGCTGATATACGAGATGAAGCGGCAGTACGCAGATGCCGGCATCGAGGTGTCTTCGCTACCGGGAATATCGGCATTCCAGAAAGCGGCATCGCTGTTAGGCGCGCCAGTGGGACACGACTTCTGCGTAATATCGCTCAGCGACCTGATGACACCGTGGGCAACGATTGAGCGGCGCATCACGGCGGCAGCGCAGGCCGACTTCGTCACTGCGGTGTATAACCCCAAGAGCGCCGGGCGTTACTGGCAACTCTACCGCCTGCGTGAGATTTTCCTAATGCACCGTTCGCCCGGCACGCCGGTGGGTTATGTGCGCCAGGCAGGCCGACCGGAGCAAAAGGTGTGCAGCACGACACTCGGAGAGTTCGACCCGGAGCAGATAGACATGTTCACCGTCGTCATAATCGGCAACAGCCAGAGCTACGAGTATGACGGCTCGATTATCACCCCACGGGGGTATTACCGCGACGCAGATGATGAGGACGGCAATGCAAAGGGCATCGGGCAGGAGATAATGATGAAGAGTTTCCGCACCATACGCTCGGAGATAAGCGACCCCGACATTCCGCTCTACCGTCTATGGCCACTGCTGCATGCGATACACACCACTGCGGATTTCTCCATGGAGGAAATCCTGTACACCACAGAAGAGGCGGTGCCGAGGATATTCAATGAGATGAAGGAGGGACGGCTGAAAACCATTGTCACCGACGTGACTATGGCGTCGGCAGGCATACGCAAGGCGGCTTGCCAGCGAATGGGGATAGAGGTGAAGTGCTATCTCGCAGACCCGCGCGCCGTTGAATTGGCTAAGGAGAAAGGCATCACGCGCTCGCAGGCAGGCATAAGGATTGCCGCAGGAGAGCATCCCGGCGCGCTGTTCGTTTTCGGCAACGCACCTACGGCACTGCTCGAGCTGTGCGACCTTATGCTGCACGGCAAGGCAAAGCCCACGGGCATCATCGCCGCGCCGGTGGGCTTCGTCCATGTTTGCGAGTCGAAACATGCGGTGAAGGTGTTCCGCAACGTGCCTAAGATAATAATAGAAGGCCGCAAGGGAGGAAGCAACCTCGCGGCAACGCTCGTCAACAGCATTCTCGCATGGGACGACGCAAAACAGTTGACACCGGGGAGAGACGTGTGACGATGCAACGCGCAGATTATATCATAATAGGCATAGACGACAGCCGCGAGCCGTCGCTGACAAGGGAGGCGCGGAAGGCGATTGATGCGGGGCGCGTTTTCTCGGGAGGAAAGCGCCACCACGAGATCGTTGCTCACCTGCTGCCGGAAGGCTCGCGGTGGATTGACATAACGGTGCCGCTCGACAACGTGTTCGCAGAATATGCCAAGATCGATGACACCATAGTGGTGTTTGCCTCGGGCGACCCGCTTTTCTTCGGCTTCGCGGCAACCATACAGAGGCGCATACCCTCGGCGAGGATAAGGACAATGCCGACGCTCAACTCGTTGCAACTGCTCGCCCACCGGCTGCTCCTGCCATACCACGACATGCAGACGGTGACACTCACGGGGAGACCGTGGCACGAACTGGATGCGGCATTGATACGGAGAATGCCGAAAATAGGAATACTCACCGACCGAAACCACACACCGGCGGCGATAGCGCGGCGGATGATGGAATATGGGTATGACAACTACGACATGCACATCGGCGAACTGCTCGGCAATGACGGCAAGGAGAAAGTCGCCACCATGTCGCTCGGCGAGGCGGCGACCTACGAGGCGGCAATGCCAAACTGCGTGATGGTGACGGCGCGCGAGGCGCGCAAGGTGACGATACCTATACCCGACGCGGCATTCATACCGCTGCCCGGACGACCGCTGATGATAACTAAGGCCGCGATACGTCACCTGACACTCGCAGCGCTCGAACTGCAGCAGCGGCAGTCGATGTGGGACATAGGCTTCTGCACTGGTTCGGTGTCAATCGAGGCACGGCAGCAATTCCCGCACCTGCACGTCACGGCATTCGAGACAAGGAGCGAGTGCGAGGAGATAATCAGAGCCAATGCACGCCGGTTGGGAACGCCGGGCATAGACGTGGTGATGGGGGACTTCCTCGCCACGGACACGTCAGTATGCCGCACGCCGGATGCTGTTTTCATCGGCGGACACGGCGGACACCTGAGCGAGATGGTGCGGAAGGCGGCGCAGGCTATGGCGCACGGGGGTGTTATAGTGTACAACTGCGTGGCAGTGGAGACAACAACCGACCCGCGTATCCCGACGGACAGCATGGAGGTCTTCTGCCAGTCGGCCGCCGGGGCGGGACTGACCGTGGAACAACCCATGCGTGTGGCAATAGACTCTTACCACCCGATAAACATACTTAAAGCAAGGAAGAAATGAGAATATCAATAATAACCGTGACAAAGGAGGGCGGGAATATCGCCAAAATCCTGAAGGACACGCTTTCCGGAAACATCGACATCATCGGCCGCAACGACGTGGCACGCCTCTTTGCCGGCCGCGACGCATTCATTTTCATCGGCGCGATGGGCATCTGCGTGCGGACGATAGCGCCGCTGGTGGAGGACAAGCACAGCGACCCGGCGGTGATCTGCATCGACAGCACGGGGCGCAACGTCATATCGGTGCTGTCGGGACACGTAGGCGGAGGAAACCGCCTCGCACGCGAGGTGGCTGCGGCAATAGGGGCGATGCCGGTGATAACCACACAGAGCGACAACCAGGGACTGTGGCCTCTCGACACCATTGCGGGCGACTTCGGGTGGACTGCCGTTGCAGAAAACGACATGAACGGCATCATCTCTGCCTTCGTGGGCAAACGTCCCACGGCACTATGGCTCGAGACGCGCGACCGAGGCACTGACTACATGGAGGATACGCTGCCCGCACACGTCACAATGGTGAGAAGCGGCGAGGAACTGTCGCAGGGCAACTTCGCGCTTTGCATCATCGTGTCGCCGTTCCGCCGCGACATTCCCAAGGGCATGATGTGCCTGCGCTTCGTTCCAAGGACGGTGGCAGTGGGCATCGGCCTCGCGCACGAGGCTGAGCCGGCAGAGGATATTATAAGCGACATCAACGCGCTGATTGCCAGCAACGGCATAATGAGGGAGGCTTGCCGCTTTGCCACGATAGACCTGAAGAGCAACGAGCCAGTGGTAAGGCGGATGATGGCCGACGGTGACGGCTTCACGTTCTTCACCGCGTCGCAACTGGCGGAAATCAACGTCCCGACACCGAGTGACGTCGTGGCGAGACACGTCGGCACGCCAAGCGTGAGCGAGGCGGCGGCACTGCTGCTGGCAGGCGGCGGCGAGATGCTGATGAAGAAACAGAAAGGCGGGAAGTTCACCGTCGCCGCAGCGATTGACCGCACATGCCTGCGGCGCGGACATATAGAGATTGTCGGGGCCGGCCCCGGCGACCCAGACCTCGTCTCCGTACGCGGGAGGAGGATGCTGGAGCGTGCCGACCTGATACTTTATGCCGGTTCGCTCGTGCCAAGGGAACTTACACTGTGCGCCAAGGACGGGTCAACGGTGCGCTCGTCGGCAGACATGAACCTAGGCGAGCAATGCGCGCTGATGAAAGAGTTCTACGACCGTGGGGCGTTCATCGTGCGCCTGCACACCGGCGACCCGTGCATCTTCGGGGCCATACAGGAACAGATGGCGTTCTTCGATGAACACGGAATGAGTTACCACATCACGCCGGGAATATCGTCGTTCCTCGCCGCTGCGGCGGAACTGCGGTCACAATTCACCATACCGGAACGCTGCCAGACGATAATCCTGACACGCGGAGAGGGACGCACGCCGATGCCGGAGCGCGAGAAACTGCACCTGCTGGCACGCTCGCAGAGCACGATGTGCATCTTCCTTAGCGCGTCGATTGTGGATGACGTGCAGGCGCAGCTGCTCACCGAATACCCTGAGGACACGCCCGTGGCGGCATGTTACCACCTCACATGGAAAGACCAGGCGATATACCGTGGAAAACTGAAAGACCTGGCGGATATGGTAAAGGGACACGACCTTACGCTGACAACGATGATCGTGGTGGGCGAAGCGATAGACAACCGCTCGAACACGTCACGGCTGTACGACAAGGGGTTCAGCCACTTGTTCCGTAAATGATGGTCTACTGACCACGAAAAACCACTAAGCGCGCAGTATGATACTACTATTCGGTGGCACGACAGAAGGACGGAAGGCAGCCGCAGCACTCGAGGAGGCGGGCAAGACTTTCTACTATTCCACACGTGGAAGCGGGCAGGAGATTGAACTCGTGCATGGCATACGCACCACGGGAGGGATGGACTCTGACACCATTGCCGGCTTCTGCCGAGAGAAAGGCATAGCACTGCTCATTGACGCGGCGCACCCCTTTGCCGAAAAACTGCACGGAAACATCGTGGAGGCGGCACGGAGGATGAGCCTGCCCGTAATAAGATACGAACGGAAATATCCGCCGCGCGACGGCGAATTGGTGTGGTGCCGCGACTTCGACGATGCCGTGAGACAGATGGAGAAACGTGGCATAGGGCGACTTCTCGCGCTGACCGGGGTGCAGACAATAGGCAGCCTCAAGCCTTTCTGGCAGCGGCATCACACCTGGTTCCGCATCCTTCGCCGCGACTCATCGGTGGAGTTGGCGCGGAGGAATGGCTTCCCGAAAGAGAGCCTTACGTTCTACGACGACGAGCCGACTGCCGCGACGATAGGCCGGCTGCGCCCTGATGCAATCATAACCAAGGAGAGCGGCGAGAGCGGAGGCTTCTCAGGGAAGGTGGAGGCGGCACGCAAAGCAGGCATAGCCATATTCGTGGTGCAGCGACCGGTGACTGATGCCTCGGGAGTGAACCTCATCAAGGTGAACGGGCCGCATGGCCTGCGGCTGGAAACGCAGGAGATACTGCCCGGCTTCTACGAACTGAAAACCGGCATAACCACCGGGACGTGCGCAACGGCGGCGGCCGTGGCGGCACTGACAAGACAGGAGATGGTGACTGTGCGCATCCCGGACGGCGAGGACATCAACGTGCGCATCGCCGCATTGGGAGAGAACTCCGCAACCGTCACCAAGACCGCCGGCGACGACCCGGACATAACCGACGGCCTCGACATAGTGGCGACGGTGGAAATGTTCAGCACGGGTGAGAAACACGCAGGAGGCCTTGCCAGCGCGCCGAACCAGTCAATCGAGATACTGGGCGGCGAAGGCGTGGGAAGGGTCACGTTGCCGGGGCTCGGCCTGCCCATCGGAAGCGCGGCGATAAACGAGACACCGCAGCGAATGATACGCCAGAACATACTGCCGCTGCTGCCAAAGGGCGTGTCGGCAAGGGTAACGGTCAGTGTCCCACAGGGACGCGAGACAGGCGCGCGGACGTTCAACCCACGCATCGGGGTGGTCGATGGGATAAGCATCATCGGCACGAGCGGCATCGTAAAGCCGTTCTCGTCGGAGGCATGGATCAACTCGATCCGCAAGGAGATGTCGGTGGGACTGCAGGCATCGCTCGCCGCAAATGCCACCACGGACATTCAGATAGTGATAAACAGCGGCGCGAGGAGCGAGAGGTTCATGCGGGGACTATACCCGGAACTGCCCGAACAGTCGTTCATACACTACGGCAACTTCATCGGCGAGACGATAAAGACAGCCAGCGAGCTGGGTGTCACGCGGCTGGCAATGGGAGTGATGATCGGCAAGGCGGTGAAACTCGCGGAGGGACGGCTCGACACGCACAGCCACAAGACGACAATGAACATTGGCTTCGTGCAGGGCATGCTGGACGAGGCAGGGGTGCCGAAAGACATCAGCGGCATCAACATGGCACGCCAGCTGTGGTCGATACTGACACCGGAGGAGATGCAGAGGCTGGAGAAAACGATAATAAGACACTGCCACGAGCACTGCGACCCACTGCTGCCCGGCGGCAAGATAGACATAACATTAATATCCGAAACTGTAACGAAATGAAGAAATTAATCACCCTTGCATGTGCCGTCCTGTTGCTCGCGGCATGCAACAAAAACGCGGGCAACAACAGTGTCAAGGATGAGAATGCCAAGGACACAGCGAAAGTGACCGTGAAATATGCACACGGCTTCAGCGTGGAGAACCGCAAAGACTGCCGCCTGGTGGACATAAGGAGCCCACACGAAAACGACAGTGCCACGACATACCGCTTCGCACTCGTGCCGCGAGGGACGAAGCCGGACGGCGTTCCCGAAGGCTACACTGTGATAGAAACGCCCGTGAAGAGCATCATCTGCATGACGACGCAGCAACTCGGAGGGTTCATAAAGCTCGGCGCGCTCGATTTCGTGAAAGGCATGTCGAGCGTGAAGCGGCTTTCCGACAAGGAGGTGAAACAGCGCGTCAAGGACGGGCGCATAGTGAAAATCGGCAAGGAGGGCAACTTCGACGACGAGATGATACTCGCCACGCAGCCCGACGCGATACTCATATCGCTGTCAAAACGCGGAGGGTTCGACAAACTGCGCGACGCCGGGGTGCCGCTGATGCCGTACATGGGCTATGAGGAGGTGTCACCGCTGGCGCAGGCGGAATGGATAAAGTTCGTGGGGATGCTCACGGGGAAGACCGCCGAGGCGAACGCCATCTTCGGAGAGGTGGAACGCAACTACAAAGACGCCAAGGCGATGCTTCCGAAATATGAGAAAATGCCGGCGGTGCTGTACGGGAAGATGCACGGCGACAACTGGTATGCGATGGGTGGCAAGAGTTTCATCGCAACGTTGATAAACGATGCGGGAGGAATGTATTTCATGGGCGCGGACGACCGCACAGGGGGCGTGCTTCTCGACTTCGAGGAGGTTTACGCCAACGCCGGCAACGCCGACTTCTGGATAATACAGAACAAGGAAAAGGAAGTCTTTTCATACAAGTCGCTCGTTTCCGACGACCCGCGATATGCCGATTTCATTGCGTGCAGGAACAGGAAGGTGGTGTGCTGCGACATGAGCCACACGCCACTCAACGAACTGTCGGCAATGGAGCCGGACATACTGCTTAAGGACTTCATCAAGGCATTCCACCCGGAATTGCTGAAAGACTACAAACCGAAATACTACAAACTGGCGGAATGAGAAACAACAGCCTGCCCCACTTCGTGATGATGACACTCGTCATCGCCGCCCTGTTCTTCCTCAACCTGTCGGTGGGGACGATAAACATCCCCCTCGCCTCGCTGTGGGACATAATAACCGGAGGCAACGGAGAGCCGGTGGTGTGGCGGAACATCATACTGAAGTCGCGGCTGCCGCAGGCTCTCACAGCCACGGTTGCCGGCGCGGGCCTTGCCATCAGCGGCCTGCAGATGCAGACGGTGTTCCACAACCCGCTCGCCGGCCCGTCGGTGCTTGGCATCAGCAACGGCGCGTCGCTCGGCGTGGGCCTGATGGTGCTGGCGTCGGGCGGCATCGGCGGCGTGGCGATGAGCAGCCTCGGCATAGCAGGCAACGCGGCGTTGTCCATCGGGGCAATCGCTGGTTCGCTGTCCGTCATGTCGCTCATCGTCTATGTGGCGCAGCGCGTCAAGGGCAATGTGACGCTGCTCATCATCGGCGTGATGATCGGCTATGTCGCCACGGCAATCATCGGCGTGATGAAATATTTCGCCGCCGAGGAGGACATCAGGGCATACGTGGTGTGGGGGCTGGGCAGCTTCTCGCGCGTCTCGGCCGGGCAGGTGTGGCTCTTCGTCACAATCATGGCCGCCCTGATACCGCTGTCAATGCTCCTCGTCAAGACCATGAACCTGCTCATGCTGGGCGAGGACTACGCGCGCAACCTGGGTCTCAACATACGCCGCGCGCGCCTTCTGGTAATCGGCTGCAGCGGCATACTCGTGGCAATAGTCACCGCCTACTGCGGGCCAGTGATGTTCCTCGGGCTTGCCGTGCCACACCTGTGCCGAGCGATATGGCGCACCAGTGACCACCGCGTGATGATGCCAGCCACCATGCTCACTGGGGCGGCGCTCGCCCTTGCGTGCTGCATCATCGCGCGTATGCCGGGCTTCGAGGGCGCACTGCCGATAAACTCGGTCACTGCACTCGTCGGCGCGCCGATTGTGGCAATGGTGCTGTTCAAGCGCAAGTGACAGTAACATCAGTCCATGCCGACAAACTTGTTCATTTTCTGTATGCAGCGCTTCTTCTGATCTATGTTTGGATGTACATAGAGATTTAGAGTCGTTGAAACGTTGGAATGCCCAAGTATGGCACTCACCGTTTTATAGTCGCAATGACTTTCGATGCACCTCGTGGCAAACGTGTGGCGCAGTCCGTGAAAAACGATGCGCGGTATTCCCAGCCGCTGCAACAGCCGATAGAAATAGTCCCTGTAGGCGCGTGGTTCGGTCGATGTCTCCGCCCTCCCCACGACAAAAGGCGTGTCGGATGCCCTTTTCAGTTCTCGCAATACTGCATGCAGTGGTTTTGACACGGGAATTTCCCTAAAGGAGTTCTGGGTCTTCGGTTTCGAGAATACCTTTTCGGTCGCCCGCATGTCGCTATTGTATACTCGCCCCACTGTGCGCCTCACCGTGATGACGCGTTGGATGAGGTCAACGTCCTTCCATTGCAATGCGCAGACCTCGCCAATCCGCATGCCAGTACAGATGGCAATGAGTATTCCGACATTCCTATGGCTCGGGTTCTCTGTGAGATGCCGCATCAACTTCCTTTGTTGGCTCATAGAAAGTGTTTGCAGGTGACGTTCGCTTGCATCCGACGGGTATGTCAGCATCCATTCGTCCCTGCGAAACAGTTTTTTCCCAGCCCCAAACTTTACCACTGCCTTTAGGGTAGCTACGATGTCTCGTATCGTCTTTCTCGCAAGGCCTTTTTCCGTTTGCGAAATGATGAATTGCTGGACATCCCCCTCACTGATTTCTGTTGCCGTGCCGAAGTAAGGCAGCAAATAATGCCGTATGATCAACCGGTAGGCACACATGGTGGAATGCTTGACGAGGGGTCGTTTCATGTCGCTCCACATCTGCGACAGTTCTTTAAATGTGGTCTGTTTCATGTACATATTTATTATATGGATAGTATTACAATCAAATATGCACATAAAAAAACACCGTGCTACCTGTTTCCCTTTGCCCGGTTATGGGTCTTGCAGAGCATCTCGCAGTTTTCGATGGTGGTTGCCCCGCCTTTGCTCCATGCCGTTACATGGTCGGCATCCATTTCGTTTGCTTTGTAGATGCGCGTCTTGTTGGAATTGTTCCCCAGCGCGCACAGCGGGCAGTTGGAGATTCCCCGCTCCCTGGCCGCTGCCGTCTGCCGCTCATACGCCGCCCTCTTTGTCGACTCCTCAAAGACGCGGATGTCGAGCAACTTGTGGTCCCGCTCACCCCCAAGCACATACTCATAAATGTTTCGCGGACACCTTACGGCCATGTCTCCTTGCAATGATGCAACCCTTTCCGCCGTGTACTCTGTGCTGTACGGCGTGTTGTGGTAAGTCTCGTATAGCCGTCCCCACTCCAGTCCGCACATGTTCCTCTCAACCATGGCAAAGGTTGCCGACACCCAGTCTATCACTGAGCGGAAATAACCCTCAAGTTCCCCAATGCCATCGTCCTGCCTGTGCTTGCTCATGTAGGCATCAACGGTGACACCCTTGCTGCTGCACACCCATTCCAGAGCCGTGGAAAGGAAGTCCTGGCGCTTCACATCCCCTTTCACATAGCACGCCCACTTCTGCATCTCGGAATTTCGCGAATTGCTGAAAACCGCCTTTGCGCGGTTGACGAACTTGCCAGAGTATATGGCGTTGCGCAGTTCCTGTTCGTTGAGCGGGATTCCCGCTATGTTGATTGTCTTGAACCATTCCTTAATCTCCCTCTCTTCCCCCTTGCACTCGTAAATCAGCAGTGGGGATCTAGTGATGCGTTGCCGCTCATCTTCTGGCAGTCCGGAGAAATACTGCATGTTGCCGTTCTCGTCTTTTATTGCAAACTTGCCCGTAACGAAGCGGCCGATGGAAGTGATGCGTTGCTGTCCGTCCAATACTTCATAGCGCTTGTCATCCGTCACGTTGAAGTAAATCAAGCCTATAGGATAGCCACGCAGCAGCGACTCTATGACCGCCACGTCCTTCTTTCCATCATTATATATGTAGTGCCGCTGATATTCAGGCTGTATCGTCAAGCGGCCGTCAAGTCCGAAGAGTCCCTTACCCTCCAGTTCGTTGTAGGTAAACCCCTTGCAAATGTCTGCAACGGTCCATTCTGTATGTAATTTTGTTTCCATTAGTGAGATTGTTTAATTGTTATTGATTTATTTGAAATATTAGGTCAAATGGCAAATACGTCTGTGAATAATTTTAATTTAGGATACCCGTTTGTTAATGGAGAAAGAAAATATGCCAGAATTCTAATCTGTTATTTGAAATATTAAGTGCCAATGATTATATCATAGAAAACAGGGCTCCAAAGAAGAAGCACGGCTTGATAAAAGACAAGGATGGCTCTATAAAAGGAAAGCCCACATATGCAAGAATTTTAATCCGTATATTGAAATATTAGGGATAACGAAAACATGGTTTGGAATGGCCTCCAAAATATATCCAGAGCAAATTCAAATTGACAGTCATGGTAAAAAAAACAGAGTAACGAAACTAAATGATGGGGCTGTATTGCTTCATTATGAACTTCCTCAAAATGAGACGTACTATATTGTGGATGGCAAATATTACACCCAAGTTTATGCAAGAGTACTTGTTATACATAATAAATTATAATTTAATGTGTTTTATGAATATGCGTTTATAAACTCTCTTTGATAAAATAAGCGGTTGGGCAATATGAGAGGATGCGTTCCATAATCCATTGGAAAAGCCTTTACCTTCGCTTTCTGTAGCCCCTAATATTTCAAATTGCTCCGGACAGTATTTAATCAAAAAAGAAACTGGCACACCCATAACTCCCTTATAATCAGAGGGTATGGCGTCTGTAAAGGGAACTTCTATAGCATCGTAGTTGTCGTAATGGTCGTAGGCTTTTTTGCCTCGTATCTCCTTGTGCTTTGAATAACGCAGATTGTCCTTCATGGTCATCAAAGACAAAGGTTGGTGACGCCTGCCATGTTCAATGCTTGTGAACCAGCATGAATTGCCCAGTCTGGTATAATTGCCCACATAGCCCAGACGGGCAGCCTTTGCCCTGTCACGCTCGTCAACCTTTGCCCCTTCAGGAACGCCAAAAACCATGTCATTACCATTTCCAGTAGCCCCCAACCAAATCTCATTATCCATGATCAGCGGAAAAACCTCCTTGTAAGTAATCGCATTCATATTGCCTATAATGGCAAACTTCTTCCCCCCTTCCACAATCCACGCAAGGAACTCTCGGAAAAGCGAGAAGGGGGGGTTCGTTATTATCACGTCCGCCTCGTCCCGGAGTGCCGTCACCTCATCGCTGCGGAAGTCTCCGTCTCCCTCGAGATATTCCCACTCGAGGTCGTCGATGTCGATTTTCCCGTTCCGGTTGGTGTCGTGCGTCAGAGTGAATGTCTTGCCGCGTATGGCCGACTTGTCCGCCTCGTACCGGGGGTTGCGTGTTTCAAAGAGCGTTGGTTGCCAGTCGGCCTTGTAATTCTTGCTATCCTGAGCGTAACTTGTGCTGATGAGTTTACCTATCCCCAACTCCTTAAACCTTGCAACGAAATAACGCGTGAAGTTGCTCCACTCCGGGTCATCGCATGGCAGAAGGATTGTCTTTCCCCTGAACACGTCGGGGTCGTACTCAAGGTAAGCATTCATCTCCACCTCTATGTCGTGGTACTGGGTGTAGAACTCATCGTTCTTCGCTGCCTTTGCTTTTTTCAGACTGTTGTTTGCCATAGTACAATTATTGCTTGCTTTTTGCCTGTCAAACAGGCTATTTTACAAAGGTATGAATTAAAATGTAAACAACGTAAACAATTAAGTGTTTTTAAGTTTTTTGGCGATTCCCATGTAACTATTCAGCGGTAAGTGCGTGGCGTGACTGTGTCGTAATAAACGCAGACCTGCCCCATCTCTTGATTTGTAGGGACTTACGCCCCTGTAAGTCCGCCATCTGCTCTGCCAGGCGATGAACATGCTGGACAAAATTATCTGTGCTTACTATGATGCTTGCGGACTTACAGGGCGTAAGTCAATGCACAAGTAAGCCAATGCACAAGTAAGCCAATGCACAAGTAAGCCAGTGCGTCTTTCATTGAAGGCACGCCAATTTTTACACACACTGTTGCGCTAAAAGGAGTTTGGTCGTGTTTTTTCTTGGTGGTTTCGGCGACGGAATATGGTTCGGGGAATGCGCCAGCCATTATTTAGCCTAAACAAGTCATCACAACACAAATTTGGGTTCACATCATTCGCTTTCTCACATTCTTCCATACGGTGCAGGCAATGCGGCAAATTCGCTGTGTTTGACAACCAAATTCGGCGTGTTTGATGAACAAACTCGGCGTGTTTGATGAACAAATTCGCCGTGTTTGCTGAACAAATTCGGCGAATTTGTTATGCAATCACGGTGACATTGCAGCACGGAATGACTGTTTATTAAGGTTGAAAAACAAGAGGGAAGCCCGCCAGCAGCACATCATGGCAGACTCCCCTCCCGTTTGTATGGCGTTGTCGCGCCTGTGCCTCATCGTGATGCGGCACAGGCACCGTCACATGCGGATGTTATTCTATCACCTTCATCTCGGTGCGGCGGTTGAGCTGATGCTCCTCCTCGCTGCACGGCACGCCGTTGGCACATCTGTTGAGCAGGCGTGTCTCGCCGTAGCCCACCGAGACGATGCGCGACGATTCCACACCATGCTCCACGAGGTATGCCTTAACCGAGTCGGCGCGTCTTTGTGACAGGCGGAGGTTGTATTCGTCTGAGCCTCGCGAGTCGGTGTGCGACGACATCTCAACACGTATGCCCGGGTTGTCGAGCAGGTAGGATACGAGGCGGTCGAGCTCAGGACGCGCGTCGGGGCGTATTGTTGCCTTGTCGAAGTCGTAGTGTATGTTGTTCAGGCGTATCGACTCGTTCAGCTTTGGCCTCGTCAGGCAGTGGTCAACGGTCACGAGCTTTGTCCTAACCGGGTTATACTGCTTCCTGTCGACAACGAGATCCTCTGACGGCAGGCACTCCTTCTTGGTGACGCTGATGGTGTAGCGCGTGTCCGCATTGAGCGACACCGAGTATTCGCCACGGCTGTCTGTCGTCAGCACCAATGACCTGCCGCCGTTGCCCGGGGTAACCTTTACCGTCGCGCCCACCGCCGGCTCCGTCGTCCCGCAGATGGTGACACGCCCCTTGAGCGTGAACTCTGTCGGTGCTGGGGCCGGGGCCGGCACTGGCACTGGTTTTGGCGCGGCCTTCTTTCCGTTGATGCGGAAAATCACTCCGCAGAACAGTCCGAATGACGACATGTCGGTCTTGCCCGACTGCGTCGGCGGGCGAAAATAGGTGGGGTCATCCTGCTTGCGCGGCAGGCCTGACGCTAAAAAATATTGCCGCTATCTCTTTGGCATTTGCATGGAAAAACGTATCTTTGCCGCAAATATATATCACCTGAAACATTTACCACATGAAGAAGACCATCGCAACAATCGCACTGGCGGCATTCGCGCTCATGCCGTCATACGCACAGAACTACAAACGCAGCAAGTACTACAACAGGAGCTCGCACCGCCTCGAATACGGCAGCAGGACACGCGCCAACTACCGCAGCAACGACGTGTATTACGGCTTGCGCATCGGTCCGGCGTTCACGACGGTGAGCTCTGACAACAAGTACCTTGACGGCAGCAAGAACAAGACCGGCCTGAATGTGGGATTCGCGTTCGGCGTGGAACTGAGCGACCCACTCTATTTCGAGACGGGGCTGTACTATACCGAGAAGGGCGGCAAGAACAACAAGGCAAACCTGGACTTCACTTACGGGCTGAACTATCTGGAGCTGCCGTTCGTGCTGAAGTACGTTTATGAGATAGACGACTTCTCCATACAGCCTTTCTTCGGCGGCTACTTCGCCTGCGGCGTCGGTGGGAAGATAAAGAACTTCGAGAACCGCAAGGCATACAGCTCGTTCAACAACGACTATGCCACAGAGTTCAACCGCGTTGACGCCGGACTGAGAATGGGCGTTGGCTTCAGCGTTGACATGTTCTATGCCGACCTGACATACGACCTCGGGCTTGCCAACATCGGCAACGATGACTTCGACGAGTGCCACAGCAGGGCGCTCATGCTCACCTTTGGGGTGAACTTTGAATGAAAAAGCAAACGGCGCTATGGAAGAGAACCGGGAACTGCGGCTGGCCTGGGATTTCGTGGAGAACACCGGCGTGAGCATTTTCCTCACGGGAAAGGCGGGGACGGGCAAGACAACGTTCCTGCGCGAGGTGAAACGCCGCTCGCCGAAGCGCATGGTGGTGGTGGCGCCGACCGGTGTCGCCGCGATAAACGCCGGGGGGCAGACCATCCACTCCTTCTTCCAGCTGCCGCTGTCGCCATACGTGCCACGGGCGCGTTACAAGGAAAGGTTCGACTTCTCAAAGGAGAAAAAGAAACTGCTGCGGACACTCGACCTGCTCGTAATCGACGAGATTTCCATGGTGAGGAGCGACCTGCTCGACGCCATAGACAACGTGATGAGGCGGTTCCGCGACCCAAGGCGGCCTTTCGGGGGGACGCAACTGCTTATGATTGGCGACCTGCAGCAACTGACGCCGGTGGTGACGCCGGCCGACGAGGCCGTGCTGCAGGAATTTTACGACACGCCCTATTTCTTCGGGTCGAAGGCGTTGCAGCAGACACCGTATGTCACGCTCGAGCTGCAACATGTTTACAGGCAGCAGGACCCGCTTTTCCTCGAAATACTGAACCATATCCGCGAGGGGAAGGTGACGCGGCAGGACATCGACCGGCTGAACCAACGCTGCATCCCGGACTTCCACCCACGCGACGACGAGGGATACATACGGCTGACGACACACAACCACCTCGCCGACGACTACAACGAGAAACGCCTCGCGGCAATACACGGCAAGGCTCACCGCTTCAGGGCGGAAATAGAGGGGACGTTCCCCGAATACTCATACCCCACCGACGTGGAACTGACACTGAAGGAGGGCGCGCAGGTGATGTTCGTAAAGAACGACCCGTCTGGGAAATTCTACAACGGGCGCATAGGGCGGATAACCGACATAGACGACACGCACGTCTGCGTGACATGTCCCGGCGACGACTCTGGGATCGACGTCGAGCCGATGGAATGGGAGAACGCGAAATACGAACTGAACGCGCGGACAAAGGAAATAGAGACCACCGTGCAAGGCGTGTTCAGGCAACTGCCGCTGCGCCTCGCATGGGCGATAACGATACACAAGAGCCAGGGACTCACCTTCGGACACGCCATAATAGATGCCGCATACTCGTTCGCCGCAGGACAGGTGTATGTGGCGCTGAGCCGCTGCAAGTCGCTCGGCGGACTGGTTCTCGCCAAGCCCGTGCGGCAGTCGAACATAATGAACGACCAGCGCGTGGACAACTATATCGCCACGCAGGGAGAGGCGGCGCGGCGGAGCATCGACATGCTGCCCACGCTGAAAGAGCAATACCACATCGAGCAACTGCGGCAACTGTTCGACTTCGGCGACCTGCAGCGCGGCGTGGAGCAACTGGCACGCGTGCTGGAGGAGCATTTCTCCGGCAACTATCCACGGCTCGCGGCGGCGCACAGGCAGGCACGCAGCGACATAAGGGAAAAGGTGGTTGACGTGGCGCGGAAGTGGACGGCAGTGTTCATTGGCATGAACGGCGGCGAACTGAGAGACCCGCAGTTTGCCGAGCGGGTGAAGCGCAGCGCGGACTATTTCCTCGGCGCCGTGACCGACATACTCGGCGGCCTGCTCAACGCCACAACGGCAGAGAGCGACAGCAGGAACGTACAGAAAAGACTTGACGACGCCATGGCCGACACGGAAATGGCATACGGGATAAAGACGGCGATACTGACGGAGGTGGCGCTGAACGGCTTCGACCCGGCAACGTTCATGCGACTGAAACAGAGAGCCATACTCGGAGCGACTGACGGCAGGGAGGGGAAGGCCATGCGGCAAACGAAGGGCAGCAAGGCAAGGACAGCAAAGGCGGACGTGGAGACTGATGACGTGAAGGACGAGGAACTGTTCGGGCGGCTGCGCAGGTGGCGGCGGGAGAAAAGCGCGGAAACAGGACTGCCGCCATACACCATACTGCGGCAGAAAGCGCTCATCGGCATTGCCAACAGCCACCCACAGACAATGTCGCAACTACTCGCGATACCGTATTTCGGCAAGAAATCAGCCGAGGCATACGGCGAGGAAATACTTGACTTGATAGCAGGAGAGTGAGCGGCAGGCTGGTTCCGGAAAGGTATGCGGTTGCCATCGCTTCGCAACAGGAAACCTCGGGAGAGGCATTCGGACAACGAACTACAGCAGGAAGAACAGCGAAACGCCAACAACAGAAATCACTGCGCCGACAACTCCCTTGAGCGTTATCTTCTCATGGAAGAAATAATGCGCGGGGAGGAGTATCATTATCGGGCTGGTTGCCATCAGTGTGCTGGCAATGCCGGCATCGGTGTACAGGCCTGCCATCAACGAGAAACTGACACCAAGGAATGGTCCGGAGAACACGGCGATGACCAATGCCAGCATGCCCTTGCGGTTATGCACGCTGCTCGCCCACCGCTTGCCGTCGCCCTTGAGTATCAGCCATATACCATAGCATACAAGCCCCGCAATGCAACGGATGAGATTTGCGCTGAACGACATGTAATCCTCCATGCCGTGCCACACGTCGGCAGACACGGCTGCCTGCACGTCGGCCTTGTAATGCGCCTGACCAACGAGGCTGAGGACATAGCCGAGCCCCTGCCCCAGACCGGCGCCGATGCCGAACAGCACGCCCTTGAGCGGAAGCTGGAGAGACACCTTGCGCTTGCCGTCGCCCTTGCTCAGCACCGAGATGGCGATGCCGGACATCGTGACGACCATCGCTATCAGGCTGTTAAGGCTCATCACCTGCCCCATCATGGCCCATGCGGATATGGCGGTGAACATAGGTGCGAGCGTCATGAACAACTGACCGTAGCGCGAGCCTATCGTGATGTAACTGTTGAACAGGCACCAGTCGCCGAAGAAATAGCCAACGACACCGGAAAGCAACAGCCACACCCAACTCTCGAGACCGGCGTGGACAGGAAATGCCTCGCCCGTGAACCACCACATCATTACCACCGACAGGGCAAGAGCCAGCCCCATGCGCCACACGTTGGTGACAACGACACCGAGCCGCTTGCTCGCCACCTCGCACGACATTGCCGCAATCGTCCACGAGAATGCCACGCCAAGGGATATTATCTCTCCTAAATACTGCATCGCCCCGGTTTATTCGGAAGGTATCGCAACTGCCTTGCCAGCGCCCTGCCACGCGAGGAAACCGCCGGTGAGGTTCACCACGGTCTTGAAGCCCTTCTCCGTGAGTATGGAGGCTGCCGCCGCCGACCTGCGCCCGCTTCGGCAGAACACAGCCACGGGCTTGTCCTTGTCGAGTGTCGCCTCCGCATTTGCGGCGAACGCGTTGTCCTTCACGTCAATCATCACGGCCCCGGGTATCGTTCCGCCGGCATATTCCTCCGGTGTCCGCACGTCAATCAGTTGCAGCCCTTGCTCTTTGTGTTGCGTGATGTAGGCCTCGAAGGCATCAGCGTCGAGGTCGGTATATTCTTTCTGCCCACACGCAGTTGTGCTGACGCACAGGCATGTGAGCAGCATTTTCAGTAATTTGCCCATAGTCTTTACCTTTCTATAAAATTGTTTTCCACCGCCCCGGCATGTGGCCGGCTGGCGGCAGGTCAGAACGGCAGGTCGTCGTCAGAGGCGGCATCGGAAGTCTGCGCCGCAGGCTTCTCGCCGAACGGTGCGGCAGGCTGCGGTGCGCCGAATGGCGGCATGGGTGCCGGCTGCGCTCCCGGCTGTGCGGCCTGTGCGGCTGCGGGGTCGATGCGGTCCACTTTCCACGCGTTCACCGAATTGTACCAACGCCCCTGATACTCACGTGCATCGATGTCGAAACTTACGCGGAGCTCCTCGCCGGCCTGTATGTTCATTGCGGCAATGCGGTCTTCACCAAACACTCGGAAACAGCATTTCTTGGGGTAGTTCTCGTGTGTCTCAATGACATACTCCTGCGATGCCCAGTGGTTTCCGGTGCGCGATGACACTCCCTCCTGCTTTGGGAGCACGTTGATAATTCTTCCTTCTATTTCCATTATATAAATCGTTTTATATTTTTGTTATTACGAGCCCTGCATTGACAAATCAGTGCAAAAGTCAGAAATCGATTGCGAAATTAATAAAATAGTTTTAAAAGAGGAAACTTTTCCTGCTGTTTTTTTGTTTTACATTGCCGTTTTTTGTAATTTTGTGCCTAATATACAATTTTAAGGAAAAACCATTATATAATTTCTGAATATGAGATTTACCGTACCAAGCACGGCTCTGAGCAGCCGTCTTAACATCCTTTCGAGGGTGATTAACAGCAAGAACAGTATCGCAATACTCGACTGCTTCCTCTTCGAGGTGGGCAACGGTCAGTTGGAGATAACCGCGTCCGACAGCGAGAACGTGATGAAGACAGCGCTCGCTCTCGACGAGGCGGACGGCGGAGGCAGGTTCGCCGTAAACAACCGCACCATCCTCGATGCAGTGAAGGAACTGCCGGAGCAGCCTCTGACGCTCGACGTTGACACAGAGCAGATGACAGTCAGGGTGATTTACCAGAACGGGCTTTACAACTTCACATGCCAGAACGCTGAGGAATACCCGCAGGCACAGCAGCTGGGCGACGAGGCGGCAACGCTGCAGATGCCGGAAAAAGCCCTTCTTGACAACATATCCCGGTCGCTGTTCGCCGTTGCCAACGAGCAACTGCGCCTCGTGATGAACGGCATTTACATGGATCTCACGCCGGAGTCGCTCAACATCGTTGCGACCGACGGGCGCAAACTGGTGCGCAACAAGTATTTCGCGCTGAAGAGCGAGCAGCCCCGGTCGTTCATATTGCAGAAGAAACCGGCCGCGCTGCTTAAGAATGTCCTGACGCGGGACGACAGTGAGGTGATAATACGCTTCGACGACCGCAACGCGGAGATCACGTTCGGCAACACACAACTGTCGTGCCGCCTCATCGACGGACGCTACCCTAACTACGCATCGGTGATACCAGAGGACAACCCATACGAGCTGACCATCGACCGCAAGACCCTCATCGGCGCGCTGCGGCGCGTGCTGCCGTTTGCCAGCGAGAGCAGCCAGCAAGTGCGACTGCGCATCGCCGAAGGCAAGATTGAGGTGTCGTCGGAGGACATCGACTTTGCGACAAGCGCGAAGGAGGAGGTGACATGCTCCTACGATGGCGCGCCGATGAGCATCGGCTTCATGGGAACGTCGCTCGTGGAAATACTCTCAAACCTGGAAAGCGAGGAGGTGCAGATGCAGTTTGCCGACCCGAGCCGCCCGTGCATCATCATACCGTCAGAACAGCCGGAAGGCGAGGAAGTGCTAATGCTGCTCATGCCAATGTTGCTGAACGACTAAACGCCTGCCGATGAAACTTAACCTTACGAAACCGCTCGTGGTGTTCGACCTTGAGACCACGGGGCTCGACATAGTACGGGACCGCGTGATACAGATCTCGTACATAAAGGTGTTCCCCGACGGAAGGGAGGAGCGCGTCAACAAGTTTGTCAACCCCGGCAAGGAAATTCCACCCGAAGTGGAACAACTGACCGGCATAACAAACGATGACATAAAGGACGCGCCGGAGTTCAAGCAGATTGCGAAAGAACTGGCCAACGACCTGAAAGGCTGCGACTTCTGCGGCTTCAACTCGAACCACTTCGACATACCGATGCTCGCCGAGGAGTTCCTGCGCGCCGGCATCGACTTCGACTTCGGCAGCAGCCGCCTGATTGACGCGCAGACGATATTCCACAAGATGGAACGGCGGAATCTCGCGGCGGCATACAAGTTCTACTGCGGAAGGAAGATGGAGGAGGACTTCGCCGCACACCGGGCCGACCAGGACACCGAGGCGACATACCGCGTGCTGATGGGCGAGCTCGACATGTATGCACCTGGGCGGCAGGAAGAGCCGGAGAGGCAACTGCCAAACGACATGGACGCACTGGCAGAGATGTCGAAGAACAACGACAACGTTGACTTTGCAGGGCGGATAATCTGGAAAGAGATGCAGGGGAAGGACGGCGAGACACTGACTGACAAGGACGGCAAGCCAAGACGGCACGAGGTGTTCAACTTCGGGAAATACAAGGGATGGGACGTGGCAGAGGTGCTGCGCAAAGACCCGGGATATTTCAGCTGGATGCTCGGCAGCGACTTCACATACAACACCAAGCAGGTGCTGACGAGAATACGCCTGCGCGAAATGAAAAACAACAGATAGGGACATGTTAAACGGAAAGAAAATCGTACTCGGCATAACGGGCAGCATCGCAGCATACAAGGCGTGCCTGATAATAAGGCAACTGGTGAAACGCGGCGCGGAGGTGCAGGTGGTTATAACACCTGCCGGCAAAGAGTTCATAACACCGGTCACACTGGCGGCACTGACACGGAAACCCGTCATCAGCGAGTTCTTCGCATCGCGCGACGGCTCGTGGCACTCGCATGTTGAACTCGGCATGTGGGCGGACGCGATGGTCATCGCGCCGGCGACGGCAAGCACGATAGGGAAAATGGCAAACGGCATAGCCGACAACATGCTCGTGACGACATACCTGTCCATGAAGGCACCCGTGTTCGTGGCCCCGGCAATGGACCTTGACATGTATGCCCACCCGGCAACGCAGGCCAACATCGAAAGGCTGCGCGCCGCAGGCAACATCATAATGGAGCCGGCGAGCGGCGCGCTGGCAAGCGGCCTCGAGGGGAAGGGACGCATGGAGGAGCCGGAGGATATCGTGAAGAAACTCGACATGTACTTCGATGAGAAATACTACGCCAACTCGCCGCTGTGGGGCAAGACAGTGCTGATAACCGCAGGGCCGACACACGAGAAGATAGACCCGGTGCGCTTCATAGGCAACTACTCAAGCGGCAAGATGGGCTTCGCCCTCGCCGAGGAGTGCGCGCGCCGTGGGGCAAAGGTGAAACTCGTCGCCGGGCCGGTGAGCATGAATGCCTCGGAGCGCATCGAGCGCATCGACGTGGAGACCACCGAGGAGATGTTCGATGCCACCGTGAAGGCATTCGACGAGGCTGACGCGGCAATACTGTGCGCCGCCGTGGCTGACTTCAAGCCGGCGAAAATGGCTGACAACAAGATAAAGCGCGGGGAAAACGGACTTACGCTGCAACTGCAACCCACACACGACATCGCCGCAGAACTGGGAAGGCGCAAGAAGCGGGACCAGATTCTCGTGGGCTTCGCCCTCGAGACAAACGACGAGGAGCGGAACGCGAAAGACAAGTTGCAGAGGAAGAAACTCGACTTCATCGTGATGAACAGCACGCGCAACAAGGGCACCACATTCGGCTGCGACGACAACCAGGTGACGATTATCTCTAACACGACGGAGAAGGAGTTCCCGAAAAAGCCCAAGACAGAGGTGGCAAGGGACATCATCGACGAACTCGAGATACCGTTCCGCGAACAATGAGGCAGTCGCCTCAGGACACGCCACGCCGCAACGGCATTGCAGGAAACAACTGGAAGATGAAAAGATTACTCGCCATAATACCAATGCTCGCCATTGCCCTTTGCTCGCATGCACAGGAATTGATGGCGCGCGTCACCGTGAACCACCAGCAGGTGCAGGGCACCGACGCATCGGTGTTCGAAAACCTGCAGCAGACACTCGAGCAGTTCATCAACGAGCAGCAGTGGACATCGCTGCAGTTCCAGAAAAACGAGCGCATACAGTGCAGCATAAACATCACGGTGACAAAGTATGACGCGGCATCAAACCTTTTCACCTGCAACGCCATGATACAGGCAAACCGCCCGGTGTACAACGCGTCATACACAACAACATTATACAACAACCGCGACAACAATTTCGACTTCGAGTTCGCGCAGTTCGACCAACTGAACTTCAACGAGGAACAAATCGACAACCAACTCGTCGCACTGACGGCATACTACGCCCTGCTGATCATCGGCATCGACCTCGACTCGTTCGCGCCGATGGGCGGTGAGGACGTGCTGCAGAGATGCCTCAACCTGACAAACAACGCGCAGAACCTCACCTTCACGGGGTGGAAGGCGTTCGACAACGACCGCAACCGCTTCGCAATAATAAACGACTACATGGAGGGGGCGATGCGGCCGTTCCGCCAACTGCAATACGACTACTACCGCCTCGGACTGGACGAGATGGCAAACAACGCCGAGAGAGGCCGCACAAACATAACGGCGGCACTGGAGAAAGGACTGAAAAAGGCACACGAGGACCGACCACTGAGCCGCCTGCCACAAATCTGGACGGACTACAAGAAGGACGAGCTGGCCAATATATATAAAGGTAAGGGAACGCAGAAGGAAAAGGAGGCAGTGTACGAAATCCTCTTCTCAATCAACGCCTCGCAGAACAGCTCGTGGGAAAAGATTAAGGAATAGGGAATGCTCAAACGACTGTACATAAGGAATTTCACACTGATTGACACCCTCGACATGGAGTTCGCCAACGGCTTTTCTGTCGTCACGGGAGAGACGGGCGCCGGAAAGAGCATCATACTCGGGGCTATCGCACTGCTGCTGGGCCAGCGCGCAGACTCAAAACAGATAAAGGCCGGAGCGGAGAGGTGCGTGATAGAGGCACACTTCGACATTGACGGCTACCGCATGCAGGACTTCTTCACGGAGAATGACATAGACTATGACGCAACGGACTGCATACTGAGGCGCGAACTAACCGCCGCAGGAAAGAGCCGCGCGTTCATCAACGACACCCCGGTGCCGCTCGCAACGATAAGACAACTCGGGCAGGCTCTGACAGACATACACAGCCAGCACCGCAACCTCATGCTGCGGGAAGAGGACTTCCAGCTCGGCGTGGTTGACACTATGGCGAAAGACGACCGCCTCGTCTCGGAATACAGGGAGACCTACAACGCCATGGAAGCGGCAAGGAAGGAGTTGGAAAAAATGAAGGAGGACATCCGGCGCAACGCTGAGGACGAGGACTACATGCGCTTCCAACTCGGGGAACTGCAGGATGCCGCGCTGCGCGACGGGATGCAGGAGGAACTGGAGGAGGAAAGCGAGACGATGAGCCACTCCGAAGACATCAAGGGTGCGCTGTTCACGGCAGACTCAATGCTGTCGGGGGATGGCGGACAGGGCATCATAGACCGCCTGAACGAGGCGGTGCGCACACTGAACGGCATCGCCGGGGTGTATGGAAAGGCGGAGGGGATGGCAGAACGGATGGACAGTTGCGCAATAGAACTGAAGGACATCGCGCAGGACATCGCGAAATGGGCGGACGACGTGGAGTCCGACCCACAGCGTCTTGAGGAAATAAACGGCAAGCTCGACACCATCTACTCGCTGCAGAGGAAACACCGGGTGAGCACGGTCGGCGAACTGATTTCGATAGAGAAGGACATCGCAGAACGCATCGGCCATATCGAGAACAGCGACGAGGAACTGAAGGCATTGTCGGAAAAAGTGGAGAAACTTCACGCAAGATGCACGGAGGCGGCGGCGGCACTGACAAAGCAACGGCGAAAGGCTGCAACGGAGATAGAGAGGGAAATGAAGAAACGCCTCGTGCCGCTCGGCATACCCAAGGTGCGCTTCGCCGTGGCGATAGACGGCAAGCCGCTGTCACCAGACGGGGCAGACCGAGTGTCGTTCATGTTCAGCGCGAACACCAGCACCGACATGCGCCCGGTGAGCGAGGTGGCATCGGGGGGAGAGATAGCCCGCGTCATGCTGTCGGTAAAGGCAATGATAAGCGGGGCGGTGGCACTGCCCACAATCATATTCGACGAGATAGACACCGGGGTGAGCGGCAAGATAGCGGAACAGATGGCAATGACGATGCAGGAAATGGCGGGCAACGACCGTCAGGTAATCAGCATAACGCACCTACCGCAGATTGCCGCGCGTGGCACCACGCACTACAAGGTATATAAGGAAGAGACTCCCAACGGCACGGTATCGGCAATGACCATACTGAACGATGAGCAGCGCGTGCGGGAAATAGCACAGATGCTGAGCGGGGCAGACATAACCGAGGCGGCGGTGAGCAACGCGAGGGAACTGATCTGGCCAGGGGATTCTCCCAGAAGCCAAGAAGACAGGAGTTGCTCCTGAAAAACAAACACAACCTTTATGGAAATGAGAAAATTATTATCTTTGATTGCAATCTCGTTCGCGTCCTTGCTTGCCTGCGCCCAGCCGGCAGCGGTTAAGAACGTGGGCAAGTCGGTGTTCACACTGACGACATACAAGGCCGACGGCTCATTGCTCGCAACGTCGCACGGCGTTTTCGTCGGAAAGGATGGCGAGGCAATCAGCAGCATGAAACCGTTTGATGGCGCGGCAAAAGCCGTCGCAACAGACAGCAAAGGCAACAAACTGAACGTCGTCAGGATATTGGGGGCAAACGAAATATACGATGTCATAAAGTTCCGCGTTGACAGCAAGACCATACCTGCCACATTAGCTACGCAAAAGGAAGAGGCCGGGGCAGACGTGTGGGTGGCTGGCAATGCCGGAAACGCGGCGGCACCGGCAAAAAACAAGATAAGAAGCGTTGAGACATTCAACGGCACATACCCGTATTACATACTCGCACAGGCGGTTCAGGAAACGGCAGCGTCATGCCCCGTCGTAAACGGCCGGGGAGAGGTCATGGCACTGGCGCAGACATCGCAGGCGTCGGGCGACACGCACGCCACGAGCGCCATGTTCGCAAACAGCCTCACCGTGACGGGACTGTCGCAGACCGACCCCGTGCTGCGGCGCATAGGCATTGCCGCCGCACTGCCCTCAGACTATGGTCAGGCACAGGTGGCGCTCGCACTGGCGCCGCAGATACTCGGTGAAAGTAAATACGAAGGCATAGTGAGCGATTTCATAGAGCAGTTCCCGGATGCCCCCGACGGATACACGGCACGCGCACAACTGAGGGCGGCACAAGGAAATTATGAAGATGCCGACCGCGACATGCAGACAGCCATCATCAAGGCCGGCAACAAGGCTGACGCTCATTTCGCATACGCGCGGCTGATGTACGACAACGTGACCGCCAACACAGGCAGGAAATATGGCAAATGGAACTATGACAAGGTGATTGAGGAAGCGCAGAGGGCATACGGGATTGACAAGCAGCCCCTCTACCAGCACCTGCAATACGAGGCAATGTTCATGCAGAAAAAGTACCAGGAGGCATACGACGGGTTCATGTCGCTCACCACGACGACGTTCCGCAGCCCGGCACTCTTCCACGAGGCGGCTCTGTGCAAGAAGGAGATGGGCGCGCCGGCAGACGAGGTCATGGCTCTCATCGACAGCGCGATAATGACCACCGACACGCTGCGGCTGCCCGAGGCGGCACCCTACCTGATGACACGCGCCTCGCTCCTCGAGGAGGCCGGACGCTACCGCGACGCCGTGCTGGACTATGCCCGAGTGCAGATATTGCTGAATGACAGGCTCGGCGCGGACTTCTTCTACAAGCGCGAGCAGGCGGAGATAAAGGCGAAGATGTACAGCCAGGCAATATCGGACATCAACCAGGCCATAAAGAAAGACCCGCAGGAGCCGATGTACTACGCTGAGAAAGCGTCGCTGCTGCTGCGCATAAACATGAAGGAAGAGGCCGCCGACGCAGCACGCCAGTGCATCGGCATAGCACCGGAATACGGCGAGGGCTACCTGCTACTCGGCCTTGCGCAGGTTCATGCCGGGAAGAAGGAGGAAGGGCTCGCCAACCTGCGGCGGGCAAAGGAATTAGGTGAGGAGCAGGCTGACGCGCTGATAGATAAGTACCAGTAGAACCGTTTGCGACGATAAGTCCCTACAAAATTACAACCCAAACATCGCCTGTAATGACAATTCCCTTTTTGTTTATGGGTAAGGACTGCACTTAATTCATGCATGAACATTTGTGCATGTAAACTTGGTTGCATCCGAAATATAGAAAGATTCGCTTACTTTATTTCATCGATTCTCTTTAAAAGTTCCTGTGTCTCGAGGTTTCGCTCCACCACGCGGCCTTGCCTGTTGAATATTATGTTGCCTGGGACGGTGTAAAGCCCGAGCTGCGCCACCAGCCGTCCCTCGAACATCTTTCCGTCACACACAACGGGCCACGGCATAGTGCTATCTCCCATTTCACGCTCAAGCTGCTTGCTGTCGGCATCAAGGCAAACGGCAACGACCTTGAAGTCACTCCCCTGCTCTTTCATCTTCCGTTCCAACTGCCGCAGCTGGTCAACGCTGTCATACTGCCACGCGGCACACGCCACAATCACCGTGACATGCCCCCGCAGCTCGCTGCCGCCAACTCTCCGCCCATCCGTAGCCTGCGCCGAGAAAGACGGCATCGCCATGCCCGTCATGGTGTTCCTCATCAGACGTATGTCGTTCTTCAGACGCACGAGCCGCCCGTTGTCTGGCTGTTTCGCCATCATTTTGCCGAGCAGTTGCAACGCCTTGTCATATTCCGGCTTGTCAGTGACGACGAGATACCTGCGCAACAGATATTCGGCAACCAGCGACTCCGGATGGTCGCCGACGAACAGTTCCGCCTGGCGCACAATCTCCGGCGGCGACATCTGCGCCGTCTGCATGCGGAAGTCTGTCATCAGTTCGTTCTGTTTCGTGCCAGTCACCTCCATCTCCTTCAGGTGCGACGCGTCAGCGTTAATGTCAACGCTGCCCCCGGGCTCGGCAAACACGGGATGCACCGAGTAGTTGGGGAACACGAACATCAGCGTTCCCGGCTTTCCGCATGGTATCTCGTATGCGAACCGTCCGCCGGACACCTTTATCGTGTCAACGCCTCCGAGTGCGCCATCGGTGCTGTACACCAGCAACTGTCCCTGGTTGATGTGCAGGAAATGCCCCTCGACGCGGAACCGTCCGCGCCGCGACGAACACGCCGCTGCCAGCAGCGCGCACAATATAATAATGTATTTTCTACAACTCATCACACAGGAAAATATGCCGTCAGGCAATGCCCCGGGCAGTCACCGCGTCCTATTTCCTAACGTCCTTCATCTCTATGTCAGCGTCCCCGTAGGTTGCGAAGAAGGGGTCGGCGTATGCCGCCTTGAGCATATATTCCGATGCCTTGGCTTTTTGTCCGGTGCGCGCCATGAGAAGTGCGTTGAGATAATTCGTCATCGCGTTGCCGTCCTTGATGCCGTCCAATGTCTTCGCCGCGCCGCTGTAATTGCAGTTGAGTATCTGTGCGAGGGCCTCCATGTTTCCATTCTCGCCCCGCAGGTTCTGCTCTGCCAGAACATATTCGCCCTTGGCAATGTCGAGCGTGCCAAGCACCCTCTCCATGCCTGCCGCCCCCGTGGCATCTGCAAGGTATCTCTCCGCCGTGCCGGTGTCGCCGTGCTGCAGAGCCATCATTGCCATGTTGGCGTATGCCTCCGGCTGTTTCCCCATCTCGAGAGCCTCGTTGAACTTGTCGAGCGCGCCAAGCTCGTTGCCGCTCATCATCTCAATCACGCCGATATTGTTCACCGCGCGGTAGTCATTCGGGTAAATCTCCGCTGTCTTGGCATACACCGCCTTTCGCCTTGCCATGTCGTCCTCGAGCGTTGCGGTGTATAGCAGTTCTTCAACGGTGAGTTTCCGTGGGTCTTCAGCGTACTGCTCCTTCAGCTGGTCGTCATCCCGTCCCACCGTCTCATAGTTTATAATCATTCTCGCGCGCCGCAGCTCGGGCAGTATGCCGTCTGCGAGCTCGCGGAATCCCTCGCTCATGTTGCGTATCTGCTGCTCGCGCTCCTCCGGGTCCTGGTACATCGACAGCACGCGCAGTATCACGTCCTTGTCCTGTATGTTGCTTGCCGCCACCAGTTTCTGGAAGCCATCCCAGTCTTCCGCCGTGTACCGTGCCGACACGCTCCCGCTAAGCCTTGCCTGCCTCATCTGCCCCTTGACATATTCCTCCGACACCGTCTGCCTGCGGTTTGCGAGCCGGTCGTTGAACGACAGGCTGCCCTCCGGCGAGGCGAATGCCAGCACCTCGATGTCCTTCAGGATCAGGCTCTCGTGCTCGCGGTTTATCCTGCGCAGCATGTCGACGAACTCCCTCACCGAATTGTCTTTCAGCTCACTCTTCCTTATGTTCGCCTGGTTGACGAGGAATTTCACCTGCGCCTCCATCTTGCGGCTGTTGATGCGCTGGAATGAGTCCGGCGCGAGGCACGGCTTCTCCGTCTCGAGAGCCTTGCGGTACAGTTCCGATGTGGCGACCACACCCGATGCCACCTTCACCAGCGGTTGCTTCACTTCCTTCCTGCCCACGCGCGTCACGACATTCATGTAGAGGTCGCTGCGGTGCAGGTCGTCGGTATAGCCGAACGTCTGCCGCATTGTGAAGTTCCCGCCGTTGTCGTAGGAAATCACCTGGTGATTGTCCCTCACCTTCTCGCCCTGGAACGACGTTCCCTGCTCAGCGCGGACGATTTTCCTGTCGCCGCCGCGCAGCTCGGGCGTTATCGTCACCACTGCGTTTTTCCTCATGTACCTGGCAGGGAACCTGCCGTTCACGGTGACGGTCACCTTCCCACCACGCGCCTCAATCGGGTCCGGCGTCACATCGAAGTTTGACGCTGTGAGTTGCTGCATCTTCGACGAACACGACGCGGTCAAGGACAATACTGATGCGGCAATAAAGTATAAGGTGTTTTTACGCATAACAAACAAGGTCTTTATAAAAAAATGAAAAGCGTGCCGCGAGCGGGACTCGAACCCGCACAGCCATTCCTGGCCAAGGGATTTTAAGTCCCTCGTGTCTACCATTCCACCATCGCGGCTCGCGCGGAATTTAGCGTCTGCAAAGGTACGCCGATTATTCCTAACTGCCAAATCATTCTTGATATTTTTATTATGGCGGATTACACAAACGCGAGCAATGCCCGTCGGAACAAATTTGGATCGCCCCGCATGGCAAATAAAAGTGGTGCTCACGCAGGCCTTGCCTGCTTCAACCCGGACTGCACGTCGCCAGTGAATCAAGTTACAGTCTGCCGACACGCCGCCTGCCTCTTGCGGCGCAGCAAACACGGCGGATTTGCAGTCTTGTTTGTAATCAACGGCGGGGCGGTTTGGCATCAACTATATTACATTACGCGAATTCTGGATAAGATAGGTTTAGTTCATAATGAAAATATGTATTTACAGATATTGATTTAACAAAAATTCCTATGAATTTTAACACTGAAAACGGCCACATTCAGAAGAAAAATTCCATCGCGCTGGAATATGCGGTTTTCAGCGCATTTCGCAAGTGGCTGACTGCAAGACGCTTGAGAAATGTTGACAAAATCCGTCCTGCGTTTTGTGCCTAATCGCTCTGCGTTTTGCACCAAACAAGCCGGTGGTTTGGTACAAAACGCATCGTCGTTTGGCACAAAGTGGGGTGCGATTCGGCACAAAACGCATCGAAAAGAGGCGAAAAGTGCGCCGCCGTTAACATTAAATTCGCAAATAATTACAAATGGGGTCTCTGGTTTGTCAGGAAATCCTGCACGCTGGCGAGCCTGCAAATTAACACAATTAACAATTATTTGCCCACGCATAGTCATGAAATGCAGTATTCCGGGCAGCGGCGCTTATACACGAATCACCGACATTTACGCCTGCGTGGATTTGCATCCTGTAAGTCAGAAAATGGATTTGCCCCGGCACAGAATATGCCATGGCGGACTTGTTTTTGCTTGCAGTGACTTACCAATCGCATCAACTTACGCCCTGTAAGTCAGCAAGCACCACTGCCAGCACACACAACTCCGCCCCGTATATTTAGGGTCTGCTAAGTCACTTTCGGGATTGAGCAAATCCAACCGTTGGGTCAAGCTGGCCGACCACCT
>URLI01000003.1 GCA_900548585.1 uncultured Prevotella sp.
TTAGATTGGGAATAAATTGTACCTTTGACATACTATAAATTCTTTCCATAAAGGTACAAAAAAAATATGGAATGGCAAAGCCCGTGCTTGTGAAAGTTCGGGCTTTGTGATATGTTAAAAGAGGGTGTGCCAATTTTGACACACCCCCTCGTAGGGGGAATACAACCCACTTTCCGAAACGATGATGGCATATTAATCATGAACATTTTTGATTTTTTGCTGAATCGAAAGGAGTGGCAGCTGTGATCGATTGCACTTATTAAAATCCTCCTTAAAATTTGCATATATGTAATTTATAAATTACCTTTGCGATATGAAATACAGACAAGTTGTTGCATATAAAACATACTTTGATGATTTTTTTAAGGATCAAAATGAGAAAGTTCAGAAGAAAATCATTAAGGTACTTGATATTGTGGAGCAAATAGAGCGTATTCCACAAAACTACCTTAAGTATATAGAGGGTACGAATGGCTTGTTTGAAATACGCATACAGCTGGGCAATAACATCTTTCGCATCTTTTGTATTTTTGATGGAAACCAACTTGTAGTCTTGCTAAGTGGCTTTCAAAAGAAAACACAAAAGACGCCAAAGTACGAAATAAAACGTGCTGTAAAAATAATGAACGACTATTATAACGATAAAAAGGAGGTAACGAAATGATGAATAATCTAAAATCACTCGAAAATATAAAGGATCAATATTATGGTGCTGTTGGCACGCCTAAGCGTGATGAGTTAGAGCGCGAATTAGAATCTTTGCGTATAGGATTGAAAATAAGGGAAGCTCGTGAGCGCCTTAATATGACGCAAGAGCAATTAGCCAATCGGATTGATAAGAAACGATCCTTTATATCTAAGGTGGAAAGTAATGGTGAAAATATAACATTAAAAACACTTTTTGATGTGGTAGAACGTGGGTTAGGTGGAAAGCTAAATATTGAAGTTTCTTTCTAATAACGGAGGATTTTAATAAGCCAAAAGTGATTTATCCGTAGATTTGATGTAAATATTTTGTTCTCGCTTTAATTCACGTTCAATTTACGTTTAATTCACGTTTAAATTACGTCTAATTCACGTTCAAAAAAGGCGCGTCGTTTTGACGCGCCCGGCATAATCTAATTCAATATATTATGAAAATTTTGAGAGAAAGAAGCTTCACAGCTTCATGGTGTTTTATTAAACATGATTATTTTTTATAGAAAGTTTAGAAAATTGTCTTCTCATTGTTTCGTCACTGCCGACGACATCTCCGGATGCTCCCTCTTTATGGAGTCGAGGCGTATGGAGTCTGCCTTGGCCATTGACGGCGTTACGGCGTGCTTTGACAGTCCGGTGCTTGCTGCCGGCTGTGGCTTGTCGTTGTTGTTGAACGCCACCTGCGCGGCATTGCCCAGTGTCAGGATTATTGCGACAACGGCTGCTGCCTTGAAAAGAGGCATCATGCGGTGCGTGAGGCTTATTGTGCGTGCCTTCACTGGCTGTTGCTCGCCCACCTTTTCCAGCACTCGCCTGTCGAAGTCGTCGCCGAGGCGGTCTGTGCGCGTCTCCTCCTGCTCGTAGGCGAAAAGCGGTGCATATTTCCGCATCCCCCGTGGCAGGTCTTTCTGGCAGAAGAATGTCCTGAGGATTTTCTCCTCTTCGAGCGATGTCTCGCCCTGCCAGTAACGCTCAAGTAGCTGTTCTATGTATTTGTAATCCATAATTGTCTGCTTTGTCAAATTGTTGTTTTATTGACCGGCGCGCCCTGAAGATGTTCACTTTCACCTGTTCTTCGGTGATTTCAAGTATTTTCGCTATCTCCCTGTAGGGTTTGCCTTCGAAATCCCTCAGTTGCATGCAGGAGCGTTGTTTCTCCGGCAGTCTGTCAACAAGCCGCCGCACCATCTCCATCTTGTCCTTGCGGATCATCTCTTCGTGCGGGTCAGATGTCCTGTCCGGTGTCTCTGTGAGCCTTTTGTCAATCGGCTCGTTGTTGTTGTCCTTTCTCCTTGTTGCGTCGAGGGCGAGGTTGCGGCACACCGTCATGCTGTATGCTTCGATGTTTTCCACCGACTGCCAGTTGTCCCTCTTGTTCCACACCTTTATCAGTGTGTCCTGCACGATGTCTTCAGCCTCTTCACGGCTGAGCGTAATTCTCAGCGCAAGCCGGTAGAGCGCGTTTTTCAGCGGCAATACATCGTTACGGAAACTGACGTTGTTCATCTGTTATCTATATTGACGACGTTTCACAAATGGCAAATGTTACAGTGCCTTTGGGCTTTTTAACTTTTTTTATGTTGTGCAGGTGGCGGAGTTAAGGCAACGCTTTGTTGGATTTTGCTTAAAATGTCTCCATCAAGACCATTGCCTTAACTCCTTGTCTCCTTAGGACTTTGGATTTCCCCGTGTGCCTCACTCGAGATAAGTGTATCCGTAAAGTCCGGAGCGGTAGTTGGATAGGAATTCCTTTCCCTCATCGGGTGATATTTTCCCCTGTTTCACGCTCTTTGCCACCCATGTCTCGAGTTGTCTGACGAGTTTCTTCGGGTTGAACTGCACATAGTCGAGCACATCCTCGATTGTCTCGCCGTCGAACACTTGGTCGATTTGGTATTTGTCGTCCTTCACCGAGATATGCACGGCGTTGGTGTCCCCGAAGAGGTTGTGCATGTCTCCGAGTATCTCCTGGTATGCCCCGACGAGGAACGCTCCGAGGTAATATGGTTCGTTGCCGCGAAGAGTGTGCACCGGCAGGATGTGCGATACATGGCGTTCGGTGACGAAGTTGGTGATCTTGCCGTCGCTGTCGCACGTCACGTCCTGCAGTGTCGCGCTGCGTGTGGGTCGCTCGTTGAGCCGCTGTATCGGCATGATGGGGAAGAGTTGGTCGATGGCCCATGCGTCCGGCAGCGACTGGAATATTGAGAAGTTGCAGAAGTACTTGTCGGCGAGCAGTTTGTCGAGTTGGCGCAGTTCCTCTGGTATGTGTTTCATTCCCTTGGCGAGAACGCTGATCTCCCGGCATACGCTCCAGAACATGCTCTCTATCTCGGCTCGTGTCTTTAGGTCGACCATCCCGTGGCTGAACAGTTCGAGGGCCTCCTCGCGTATCTGCTCGGCATCGTGCCAGTCCTCGAGCATTGTGCGCTGGTTCAGGTTGTCCCAGATCTCATATAGGTCCTTCACGAGCTGGTGTGCGTTCTCCGCCGGCTCGAAGCTCTCCTTCATCTCCGGCAGTGATGCCGTCTCGAGGACATCGATGACAAGCACCGAGTGGTGTGCGGCGAGCGAGCGTCCGCTCTCGGTTATTATGTTCGGGTGGCGTATGCCGTTCTTGTTGGCGGCGTCCACGAACGTGTAGATGCAGTCGTTGACGTATTCCTGTATCGAGTAGTTGACCGAGCTCTCGCTCGACGGCGAGCGTGTGCCGTCGTAGTCAACGCCGAGTCCGCCTCCGCAGTCAACGAAGTCAACGTTGTATCCCATCCTGTGCAGTTGTATGTAGAACTGCGATGCCTCGCGCAGTGCGGTCTGTATGCGCCTTATCTTCGTTATCTGCGACCCTATGTGGAAGTGTATCAGCCGCAGGCAGTCGTGCATTCCTTTCTTGTCGAGAATGTCGAGAGCCTGCAGCAGTTCCGAGCTTGTCAGTCCGAACTTCGACGCGTCGCCGCCGCTGTCCTCCCACTTCCCGCTTCCGCTGGAGGCCAGTTTTATGCGTATTCCCAGGTTCGGCTTCACGTTGAGTTTCTTTGCCGCGCGTGCTATTATCTCCAGTTCGTTGAGTTTCTCCACCACTATGAAGATGCGTTTCCCCATCTTGTGTGCCAGCAGTGCCAGTTCGATGTAGTTCTGGTCCTTGTACCCGTTGCACACGATGAGCGAGTCGCTCTGGCACTGTACGGCTATGACGGCGTGCAGTTCCGGCTTGGAGCCCGCCTCGAGTCCGAGGTTGAACTTCTTGCCGTGGCTTATCACCTCCTCCACAACCGGTTGCATCTGGTTCACCTTTATGGGGTATATGATGAAGTTCTCGCCTTTGTACCCGTATTCCCCGGCGGCTCTCTGGAAGCACGACGCCGTCTTCTCTATCCGGTTGTCGATGATGTCTGGGAAGCGCAGCAGCACGGGCGACGCCACGTCGCGCAGTGCCAGTTCGTTCATCACCTCGTGCAGGTCAATCTTCACATTGTCCTTGCACGGCGACACATACACGTTTCCCTCTTCGTTGATGCCGAAGTATGACGTTCCCCACCCGTTGATGTTGTAGAGTTCCTTAGAGTCCTCGATGGTCCACTTCTTCATTTTGGATTATGCTTGCTTAATGTTATGTTTTTTCACCGGCTGCGCCCGTTATATATTGAGCAGCTTACGCATTGCCGCGACGCTTAGTTTTATCTTCTCGTAGTTGTCCATCAGCGACACGTCCAGATGGTGCTTCGCCATGTTGTAGTAAGGCTCGCGCTGCCGCAGTTGCTCCGTGACGAAGCCGAGCAGTTGCTCCCCGCTCTTGCCCTTTATCAGCGGTCGCTCAACCCGTCCCATCCTCAGGTGCCCGCACAGCACTTCCGGCCTGGCCTTTAGGTACACCGTCTCTCCCTGACGGTTCAGGTAGTCCATGTTGTCGGCGTGGCACGGCGTTCCTCCCCCGCAGCTTATTATCACGTTCTCGAACTCCGCCACCTCGTGCAGCATGTTGTGCTCTATCTTGCGGAAGCCCTGCTCGCCCCTTTCCTCGAATATCTTCGCCACAGATATGTGCATGCGTGTCTCTATGTACCAGTCGAGGTCGTAGAACATCATGCCTGTTTCCCTTGACAGGGCGCGCCCTATCGTCGTCTTTCCCGCCCCCATGTACCCTATGAGGATTATTCGTTTCATTTCTTTGCCTTCTCTATCACCTCGCGGCATTGCTCGAGTGTGAGTTCCGCTGCCTTTGCGTGCAGCGCCTTTGGCAGGCGGTAGTTCTTCCCGTCGTATGCGATGTAAGGCCCGAAGCGGCCGTTCATCACTTCCAGTCCCGGCTCCTCGTCGAATTTCTTCAGGTGCCGCTTCTCCTCCTGGCGGCGTTTCTCCTTTATCAGGCTCACCGCCTCGTCGAGCGTTATCGTCATCGGGTCCTTGTCCTTCGGTATCGAGACATACTTGCGGTTGTTTAGGACGTATGGGCCGAAGCGCCCGGTGCCTACCTTCACCTCCTTGCCCTCGAACTCTCCGAGTGTACGCGGCAGTTTGAACAGTTCGAGAGCCTCGCTGAGCGTTATTGTCTCTATGCTCTTGTCGGCAGGCAGTTGTGCGAAGCGCGGCTTGTCATTGTCGTCGGCTGCTCCAATCTGCACAACCGGCCCGAAGCGTCCTATCTTGACGAGCACCGGCTTGCCGCTGGCGGGTTCCTTGCCGAGCTCGCGCTCGCCGGTCTTGTGCTCCTCTCGTTTCTTCATAGCGGTGTCCACCGCCGGCTCGAAGTCGTCGTAGAACACTTTCATCATGTCCTTCCATTCCTCCTTGCCGTCCGCAATCTTGTCGAATTGCTGTTCCACGCGCGCCGTGAAGTTGTAGTCCATTATCCCGGGGAAGTTCTTCAGCAGGAAATCGTTCACCACGATGCCTATGTCTGTGGGCAGCAGTTTTCCCTTCTCGTTGCCCACCGTCTCTTTCCGGTTCGACTTATTGATCCTGACGCCTTTCAGTGTCAGCACGCTGTACTGCCGCTCCGTCCCTTTGCGGTCGCCCTTCTGCACATATTCCCGCTGCTGTATGGTGGATATTGTAGGCGCGTAGGTAGACGGTCGCCCAATCCCGAGTTCCTCCATCTTATGCACGAGTGAGGCCTCTGTGTATCTCGCCGGTCCCTGGCTGTATCGCTCGGTGGCTGTGATCTCTCGGCGCAGCAGTTCGTCCCCCGTTTTCATTGCCGGCAGCATGTGCGAGAATTCCTCCTGGCTGTTCTCGTCGTCGCCGCTGCTCTCGCGGTAAACTTTTAGGAAGCCGTCGAATTTCACCACCTCGCCTGTTGCTATGAAGATGCGCGTGTCGAGGTCTTTGCCGTCTGTGTTCTTGTCATCCTCGGCTGCGTCGCTTGTCAGCGCGATGCTCACCGTTGTCTTCTCTATCTTAGCGTCCGCCATCTGCGACGCTGCGGTCCGCTTCCATATCAGGTCGTACAGGCGGCGTTCCTGCTGCGTGCCTTCCACGGTCTGGTCGCCCATGCAGGTGGGGCGTATTGCCTCGTGGGCCTCCTGCGCCCCCTTCGAGCTCGTGCGGTACTGCCTTTGTTTGCCGTATTCCTTTCCCCAAAGCCTTTCGATTTCCTCCTTTGCGGTGTTTATGAAAATTGAGGACAGGTTGACCGAGTCGGTTCGCATGTATGTTATGAGTCCATGCTCGTAGAGATGCTGTGCCACCATCATCGTCTGGCTGACGGAGAACCCGAGTTTTCTTGCGGCCTCCTGTTGCAGCGTCGATGTGGTGAATGGCGGTGCCGGGGTGCGTCGGATGGGCTTTTTCTGTATGTCGCTGACGGTGAAACGGGCGTTTTTGCAATTCTCGAGGAATTGCGTCGCCTCCTCCTCCGTCTTGAAGCGCGTGTCCAATTCCGCCTTCACCTCACTCTGTGAGCCATCGGCATTTGTGTGTCCGAAGATTGCGCCCACCCTGAAATACGACTCGCTTCTGAACGCCCTTATCTCCCGCTCGCGCTCCACGATCAGCCTCACTGCCACGCTCTGCACCCTTCCTGCGGACAGGGCGGGCTTCACCTTGCGCCACAGCAGCGGCGACAGTGAGAAGCCCACGATGCGGTCCAAGATCCGCCGTGCCTGCTGCGCGTTGACGAGGTCCATGTTTATGTGCCTCGGGTTTTCTATCGCTGCGAGTATCGCGGGCTTGGTGATCTCGTGGAACACGATGCGGCTTGTCTTTTCCCCATCGAGTCCGAGAACCTCGCACAGGTGCCAGCTGATGGCCTCTCCCTCGCGGTCCTCATCGGATGCGAGCCACACTTTCTCCGCTTTCATGGCGTTGCTGCGCAGCTCGTTTACGACTTTCTTCTTCTCTTCCGGTATTTCGTATTCGGGTTCCAGTGACTTGGTGTCTATGCTCAGTTGCCTTTTCTTCAGGTCGCGAATGTGTCCAAAGCTTGACATTACCTTGAAGTCCTTGCCCAGGAATTTCTCTATCGTCTTTGCCTTGGCAGGACTCTCTACTATCACCAAATTCTTTTGCATATCTAAATTGATGTTTATTTTGGGCGACAAAATTAGAACAAAAAGTTTGCATGTACCTTTTTATATATCCTTATTTTTGCTTTTTTAACCTTTCCCGCGTTTCAAAAGGTTATTTTAATGCCAGTTAAAGCACTGCATTGCGAAAAAAACCATATCTTTGCAATCAGCGAAGGCATGTTCCGTGAAGTCACCGCCGATCGTATGTTCAGGGCTGCGGACTTTTGAAATATGTCCGGACACCAACTTTGCGGAAACGCTTTAGTTATGAAAAAACTCGTGATTGTGTCGCTCCTGCCGATGTGCGTGAAGGGTTGCTTTGCGCGTTGTGGCATATAATTGGAAATCAATAAAACTGAATGGATATGAGAAGAATAACAGTGATGGGCATCATGTTTTTTGCGTTGTTGTCATGCTCGGGTATTGGTGACAGGATAAAGAGTGGCGTGAAAAAAGATGCTGAAGAGGTTGCCGGCGGCAATGATGAAACGGGCGGTTCCCGATTGGCCGGCGTTGACGACGCGTCCTCAGACAAATATCATTTTGACAGCGAGTACCTCGTTGACATTAACGGTGTGGGGAAGCGGGGAATGGTGACTGCGAACCAGCTTTCTGACGGGCTGACAATGGAGTACGACCTTGACGGCGACGGCACCGACGACACTTTCAGGATAGAGCGCGACCACCCGAACGGGGTGCGCATACTGTGGTTGATGACGAGAAGAAATGTCGGGGTGAACCTCTTCATGGAACTTCCCCACGATGACATGAGGGAGGAGTGTTTCGACGAATATGACGAGCCAAAGGATGGCGTGGCGATGGAATTATTTTTTTCGGATGCCAACAATAAAAAAACAAATGCCGCGTTGGTTAGCATTGGCAGGAAAGGAGAATGCTCGCACACCTATGTGTTTGTGTACGACGGCAGCAATCCCTCGCATGTGAGACTGGCTGACGACTTTGATTCGGGTGAGGCATGTGTGTTGTTTCCCGAGGAAGGGGTCTTCTACATAAAGGACGGCGGCAGTGTGAGGAAGCACAATTTCGTGATAGGAGGCGGAAGATAATTATAACAGATAAAATGTTTTTGAAATGAAAAAGATTGTTTTTTTTGTAGTGGCGATGGTTGCCGTTGCCGCGTGTGGCAACATGAAGGGTGATGCCAAGGGATCAGGAAGTGGCACGTTGGCCAAGGACAGCGTCGCCGACTCTGTGCTGTTAGGGGATGGAGAGTCGCAGAGTGAAGTCAGGGTGAGGGTCGTATTCCCAGTGGGAGACGATCTGGTCGCCAAGAACATCAGGGATTTTATCAGGGAACAACTCGACTCCAAAAACAGTGCGGATTCCCGGGACGTAAGGAAGATGGTGCGTGGGTATGTGGAGGAAAGCAAGAAGGAAATGACCGCCATTCATGCCCAATACGAAGGTTCCCAAAAACCAGGATTGTCAGATTTTATGGATATAGATGTGCTGTACGAGGACGAGGATTTCATAACAATGTATGTGTTCTGCTCGGTGTATACCGGGGGAGCGCATGAAAGTCATTTTGTGAGGGGTGTCACTTTCAGCAAGAAAGACGGAGCGAAGGTTGGCGTTGAGATATTGTCAAGAGACAAGATTGGCGACATAAGGAAGGCTGTGGACGACGGCATCACCGATTACTTGCGGAAGTATTTCGACGGCAATTATGACAAGGCGGACAACCCTGCCCTGGAAGGCGAGGATGGCAAGCCGGCCATTGCCGAGCTGCCGCAGGAAGGACTGTACATACAGGGCGACAGCGTGGTGTTCCAGTATCAGGACTACGAGGTGGGACCGTATGCTTTCGGCCGTCCCTGCGTGAAACTATCGCTTGGCGACATGAAGAAGAAAGGCTGGCTAAGCGAGGATTTCGCTAATAAAGTGAAGTGACAATGCGCCGGGCGCGGCGCGCTTTCGGTTTAATCCGCTTGTCAATGAGTTTTTTGGTGTAAATCGTCAACAAGCCGTCTCACCCCATCGCGAATGCTTTGCAGCCCGAATTGTTCGGGCTGCAACTCGTCTATGGCCATCCACTCCGCGTCGGCGGCATCATCCGCCGCCACAACGTTGCCAGGGTCTGCCACCTCGCAACGGAAGAAAAGGTCCATGGTGGGAATGCCAATCCCGCTGTATGTGTAGTTGTTCGGCAGCGAGAACAGAAACTCTGCTGCAACAACCGTCAGTCCCGTTTCCTCCTTCACCTCGCGCCTCACGGCCTCTTCTGCCGTCTCGCCGATGTCGCAGAAGCCGCCTGGCAGGTCGAGTGTCCCCCGTGCCGGTTCCCTGCCGCGCCTCACCACGAGCAGCCTTCCGCCACCGTCGAATATGAATGCCGCCGTCGCCGCCGCCGGGTTCATGAACATCTCGAAGCCGCAGCAGGCGCATCGCTTGCTCTTGGCGGAATTTTCCTCAAACCGCTCCGCTCCGCACACTGGGCAGAACCTGTATTCCCGCAGCGGGTGTTTTCCCGTTTTCACCGGCATCGAAGCAATGCTTTTCAGTCTGTTGTCAGAGAAGTCCGCGCAGTTCGGCCTCGAAGTCCTTCATCTGCGTGTCCCGTTTGTACAACATGCTGTTGCGGTCAACGAGGAAGAACGTCGGCAGTTGCTGAACGTTGTATCTCATAAGAATCTCGTTGGCATCCGCCCCCTCTGCACGGACGCACACCCACGGCAGCGCCGCCGTCTGCTGTTTCCAGAAATGCTCGTCCTCGTCTGTCGACACTTGGTAAATCTCCAGTCCGCTTGCGTGGTATTTGTCATACAGCTCGCGCAGCATCATAATCCTCTTTGTACTGTTCTCCGATGCGAAGACGTGGAAGTCGAGGAACACCACCTTGCCTCGGAGGCTGGTAAGCCGCCGCGTCACCCCGTGGTTGTCCTTCAGTGCGATGTCTATTATGTTTGAGGTGTTGATCCTCGCAGGGTCTATCCCCTCGTTCATGCTGCGCAGTATTCTCTGGTTCTTCATGCCCTCGATGGTGATGTTGTGCAGGTTCTGCCCTCGCAGCGAGTTCGGGTGGAACGTGTCCCAGCTGGTTGCCACTGCCCCGAACACCTTCACGTCGTCGGCATCGGTGCGCGGGTTGAAGATGAACGCGCTGCCCAGTGTCTGGAACAGTGCGAAGTACGAGTATGCCTTCATCGGCTCCTTGAAAATGTAGTTCCGCGTGACGTCCCGCTTGTATGCCTTCACCATTCTCTGTATGGAGTCCTCTGTCGCCGCCACGCCCATTCCCGGGTTCCGGCTCACCTCCCTTGCCTTTTGCTGTAGTGCCATCTGCTTTAGTGTCAGTTCCTTTATCTTCTGGCAGTTCTCCGACCCTTCCACGGTGTATTCCGATGCCATTCCGGGGTAACGCGCCGTCACCGTCACCGTCTCGGTGGAGTCGATGCTTATGTTTATTATCTGTGCGTCGATGCGCAGGCGGTAGAACTCTGGTGCCTCCGGCTTCGCGCCGCTGAACGAGAAAGCCCCGTCCTCGCTGAGTTTCACCGAGTCGGTCTTCACAGGCCCGTCGAGGCTCATGTTCTCGAGATACAGCATGGAGTCCTTGGCGTTGGTGATGTTCCCGGCGATGTGGAATTTCCCCTTGTCGCACGCCGTGAGAGCCACGGCAGCCATTGCGCAGATTACAGTTCTAATAATGTAACGTTTCATATCGCAGTGTGGTTGATTTTCTATTCGGATTGCAAATTTAATGTAAAATGCCGTCAAAGCAAAACAAAACAGCAAATTTTTCATACTGGCCGCGCTTGGTGGCATTTTTTGTGATTTTCGTTGTTTGCCGTACCATTATAAGATTATTAGTGTGAAATAATTGAAATTTTCCATTGCAAATACTTTAAAATTCGTAATAAAGGATTAATTTTGCACCGTCTAAGGTAAAAGTAACATAATTGAAACAGCAGAATAGCGTTCTGTTCTTGATGAAAACGGGGAAATACAATTAAAAACAAAGTATAAAAATGAATGAAAAAATGAATGGCAAGAATGTGTTCTCTGCCGAAAACGTGAAAGCGCAGTTTGGTCAAATAGGGCATTTGTTGACCACGAAGAAATTCTGGGTTGAGTTGTTCATAATGACGGCCGGCATGTTCGTGGCTGCGGTTGGAGTCCATTTCTTTCTCATCCCGAGCAAACTCATCATTGGTTCGATAACCGGACTTTCGCTGGTCATATCCCAGGTACAGAGTCTTGTTTCGGTTGGTACGGTGATTTTCGTCATCAACGCCATACTGCTTGTCATGTCGTTCCTGCTCATTGGCAACGAGTTTGGCGCAAAGACGGTGTACACCGCGCTGATACTTGGCCCGATGGTCGATTTCCTCAACCTCGTGGCACCCATGAGCGAGTCTATGTTCACGCAGCACATAGCCGGGCAGTCTTTCCTCAACCCGTGGTTCGACCTGCTCTGCTTCGTGGTGATACTGAGCGCGTCGCAGAGCATCCTGTTCAGCATAAACGCCTCGACCGGTGGACTTGACATCCTCGCGAAGATAATAAACAAATATACTGGAATAAACCTCGGCACGGCGGTATCCATCTCGGGTGGCGCGATATGCTGCACGGCATTCTACATAAACCCGGTAAACCTTGTGATAGTAGGTCTCATCGGGACGTGGCTCAACGGTCTTATCCTCAACCGTTTCATGGTAGACCTGCACTCGAAGGCCCGCGTGCTGATAATCTCGAACGAGTATGAGAGGATACGCGAATATGCAGTGAACATCCTCAAGAGGGGCGTGACGATGCACGAGGTGATGGGTGGCTACACCCATGAGAAGAAGGTCCAGCTCGAAATCATAATGACAGGCGACGACCTCGGCAAGATGATGGAGTGGATCGGTGACAACAAGATCAACGCTTTCTGCACGACGGACAGCATCCGTGAGGTACACGGGCTGTGGGTGAAGAGGAGAAAGCACTCGATGAAACTGGAAAACAAAGAGGCATGATGAGCATGAAAACACTGGGACACGCAATGAGATATGGAGTTTTGCTGGTGGCGATGATGTTTTTCGCACCGGCGGCACACGCACAGGAGAGAAAGAAGGTAAGCCTCGACTTCGAGGCGCGGGGCGACTTTCAGTACCGCGACATTGACGGGACGAAGATGAAGGACGACTGCGGCTTCAGGGGGAACATAGTGAACGTCATACTAAAGGGCGACATATCGCCGAAGTTCTCTTTTGCTTTCCGCAACCGCCTAAATGGCATTCACCGCGACTACTCGTTCTTCGACGCCACCGACTGGCTGTTCCTGACCTACAAGCCCACGGAGAACATTTCCGTGATGGCGGGGAAACTGATCGTGCAGTTGGCAGGATGGGAACTCTACCCCGCACCGATCGACTGCTACTACCTCTCTGAGTTCTGCTACAACTACCCATGCTACCAGTGGGGTGTGACGGGGCAGTACACCACCGGCAGCGGCAACGATGCCTTCAGCCTGCAAGTGTGCCAGAGCCCATACCAGAAGACATACAAGTCGCTCACGGAGAAAAGTGAGGATATGTATGCCGTCAATGCGCAGTGGATGGGGCGGCACGGCTTCTTCGAGCCGATGTGGTCTGTCAACCTGATGGAATATGCGCCGAACAAGTTCATCAACTACATCTCGCTCGGCAACCGCTTCCACCTTGCCGGCAACGTGCAGGTGGAGCTCGACCTGATGAACCGCGCGGCATCGCACCAGGCGTTCTTCGGCAAGGACTGCTCGGTGGCGTGCCAGGTGTCATACCAGCCCGTGGAGAAACTGAACGTCTTCGCCAAGATGACTTATGAGGTCAACAAGTCAGGCACGGATGCCGACGTGGCAATAATTGACGGCACCGAGATGAAGCGCGTGAGCGGCGGCATCGAGTTCTTCCCGCTGAAGGACAAGAACGTGCGCATACACGGCAACTACAGTTACGCCTTCGGCAAGAACACGAACCCCAACGGCACGGTGCACGACAGGGAGACTGGCGTGAACATCGGTGTCACCTGGAGGGCTAAGGTGCTGTGAGCGTTTAGTGGATTTCTTCCTGTGGTTAAGGAGCCAGTGGGGTGATTGCCCTCTGGCTCCTTGACCTTTATTGTTCAGAATGCCAGCACCGGACGTGCGTAGCAGTCGCCGTTGTACCATTCCGCCATGCACTCGATTAGCGACTTGCCCTTGTGGTTCCCCGAGGTGTATTTCGTGCCGACGTTGAAGGTGTCCATCGCGTTCTCGTCATAGCGCGTGCTTGTCCATAGCGGGCAGTAGTTGTGCGCCTCGCTTTCTGCCTCGAGCAGTTCCTTGTCGCTGTCGGCAACCTTGTCGAGTGTGCTGTTGAAGCGCGCCATCGGGTCATCGTAGATGTATGCCGAGCAACTGTATGTCGCGTCAGTCTCCACCGTCCGCCATCCTTTCATTCTCTGCGCCGTGCTGTTTCCGCACAGGTTTGCCAGCACGTCCCACATCTGTCCCGTCGCTGGTATGAACCACTCGCTCGACGTTGACGGGTGCGGCATTATGTTGGTGTAATAAACCGTCGGGCATTGCGCCACAAGGTTGTCGCCGTAGAACTCCACCACGTTGCGGCAGTGCTGCCTGCCGTCGACGTCGGCATACCACGACTTGCCGGTCTTCTTCACCTTTATGTCGCACTCGAAGTTGTCGTCCCATGTGAACTTCGTCGTCGGGAATGGCTCGTGCGTGACAGTGCTGAGGTTGTTGGGGTCGTGGGCGAACTTGCTGCACACCACATAGCCGTGTGTGAATCCCGCGTCCTTGTCGCCCTGTGCGATGCGCTCCTTGTCGGTGACGGCAACGATGCCGATAACCGTCTTCCCTGCCACCGGCGCCGGTTTCTCGTCGGCCCACACAGGGTTTGTCCCTTCCGGGTCTATGCTCACCAGTCCGCCGTCGCTCCATGTGCCGTCGCTGTAGTAATAGTCGCCCACCTTTGGCGGGGTGCCTGGCAGCACGATGTCCTCTCTCACCTTGCGGAAGACCATCTTCTTGATGTCAGAGAGATAGACGCGCACGCTCGCTCCGTCTTTTCTCTTCAGTTTGACATACTTCTCCACGGGTGTCACCGTCGTGGTGCTGTCTATCATGGCATACTCCAAGCCGTCGGTGTAGAATACCGTGGAGTCGTTGCTGTTGTCAACGAATACAACCTGCCTGCGCTCAACCGTCTGGCTCATCGCGAGGCAACTGATGCCTATGAAAAGGCACGAAAACAAAAACCTTCTCATCGCTTAACGAATTTAGTAACCTTTGTTCCTTTCCTTATTATATATATGCCTGGCTGGAGCGCGCTGCCGTTCATCTTGTGTCCCGACAGGCTGTAGATGTCGCAGCCGTCCGTGCCAGCGGGCTGCGCATCAGGCATGGTGACGCTTTCCACTCCTGCGGGCATGTCGTCGAAGGTTATCTCGGTGATGTCGTCATAGAAGAAAGGCGTTTGCCCGCCGTTCTTCTCCACGAAAGTGATTGTTTCTTCGCCGAAGTTAATTCTGTTGATGTCGTCAATGCCGAAAAGCCTGGTTTCCGTGCCAGTCCTAACTGTGACGACATTGTCTGCCAGCGCTGCTGCGGCAGGCAACATAATAAAGGCAAGTGCCGTTAGTTTTTTTCTCATAGTGATTGCTTTTTATTGATAATGGTTAAAATGAGGCTGTGTCTTAACAGGCGCAGCCTCTTTTCCTCTGTTTGTTTGCAGGGACTTACTTCCCGTAAGTCCTCCCTGCATCTTGTCATTGAAGGCATACTGATTTTGACACACCCTCATTGCGTTTGTTTCCCGGTAAAACCGTATTGTGTCAAAACGCTATCTTCATTGTGCTGCGCTTTCCTGCGGCATTAAGGTTGACTATGTAAACGCCGCCCTTGCAGTTTTCCGGGATGGCAATCTTGCCCTCGGCATCGGTTTTCAGGCCTCTTGCCACGTTCATGCCTGCCGGCGTGTATATGTCGGCGCTGCATGCAGTCCCGCCCGGGACGCGTATCACCCCATTGTCGAAGCATGCCTTTGTTGCCCCGTCGTCCCACTGTGCGGTGGAAATTCCCGTCGTGGTGTCGGTGGTGATGCTCTTGCCGAACACCATGAACGAGTTTGCGAAAAGCGCCGATGTCTCGCTTGTCGGTGGCACGCCGCAGAATGCCATGGTGCGCCCGTCGGCGCTCAGGTATGGGTAGCCCGTAACCACCTGTTTCTCGACTCCCATGTCAGGCCGTTCCACTGTGTAGGCTTCAGAGAAGTCCTTACCCGACCTGTCCTTGAGCCAGTCGGTGAACGGTACTGGGGCGGCGCCGCTTACCGGATAGGCCACGCACGCCGTCGCGAGGTAATACCCTTCGTATGACGTGGGTATCAGTTTCTGCGTCAGCAGCCCGCCGTCCATGAGCAGGTTCAGTGCCTTGTACCCCTTGTATTCGGGGAACGCCTTGCTCTCGCCTGTCCTGAGGTTGAGGTAGTAGGGGTATATTAAAATGCTGTTTTCATTCCCATTGGTTTTGACTGTCTCCTGCAGCGCTCCCATTATTGCCTCTCCTGACGATGATAGCACGAGGTCGAAGGCGTCGAGGGAATATGGCTTCTTACGGTCATTGCATGCCTTCATCCATTTGTTGAAGGCCTCGTTGAAGGCGGCCTCCTGCTCCTCGTAGGCCGGGTCGTTGTAGTCGACGCTCACATAGTCCTCCCACTTGGGCTCCTCGCCTGGTTCCGGCGCGTCGGTGTTGAAGAAGTATGACAGTGTTGGGCGCGTAAGCGTGTATTTCCCGTCGTCTCCCCTGACCCACACAAGCAACTCGAAGTTGTTGCCCAGATTTTCGCAGAGCCTTCCCACGGCATATTTGCCGTCGTCTGTGCAGAAGTGTGCCGTGCACCATTGCGGCTTCAGTCCCAGCCCATCCTTTTCTGGCACGTCCAGTATGTGTGTCTCGAACGTGCCGTCTCCTTTCCTCGTCATTATGAACGGAGCGGTGTCGTATGCGTCGTCGCTGAAGAACCCCACTACGAATGCCCCGTCCGGCGTGATGTATTTGGCTTTCACCATGGGGTGGTCTTCCATGGAAGAGTTGAAGATGTATGGCTCACTGCCGCCGGGGTGTTCCAGCCTTGTCTCGATGCCCTCTGTCACCAAGACATCTCCTGCCGCCGTTATTCCATTCACCTCGGTTTCGCTTCCCTCGCTCCCCATGTACCTGAAAGAGTTCTTTTCGGTGTCGTAAACGAATGCGGTGCCGGTGTAACTGCCGAATATGAACTTGCCGTTAGGGTTGACCCCCAGGATTGGTATTCTGGAGTCGCTTTCCGGAAAGAACACTGGTTCTTTCTCGATACTCACCGTGGCGTTTCCCTGTGCGTTCGCCGCCTGTGTCAATGCCATTGAAAGTATTAATACTGATAATGCTTTTCTCATCTCTGTAATGTTTGTTATTGTAAGATAAAGTTCCTTGTTTATGCACGTCGCTTCCCGCGCCGTGGCTTCATTTCCCGGCGAGCAGGCGTTCCGCCATTGCCTTTCCGAGTGCCTCGCACTGCTCCTTCACAAGTGGTGTCATGGCCTGCTTCATGTCCACGGGCGTTCCCACCGGCTCGAATTTCAGGCGGTTCTCGTTCCACTCGCGTATCTTGTCAACGGCCTTCGATGCCCATCCGTGCGACCCGAACCACCCGATGAGATGGTTCTTTACGTCCTTCTCGGCAATCTCGGAGAGCAGCGCGTCCATCTCGTGGTACAGGCCGGCGTTGTATGTCGGCGCGCCCACGATCAGCCCTCGGTAGCGGAAGATGTCGCGCAGGATGTACGAGTGGTGCGTCTTCGAAACATTGTACATCACGATGTCCCTCACTCCCGCCTTCGAGGCGGCGGCGGCGATTTTCTCAGCCATGCGCTCGGTGTTGCCGTACATCGTGCCGTAGCATATCACGATACCTTCCTCCGTCTCGTAGCGGCTCATGCGGTCGTACTCCTTGACAACGCGGTCTATGTGCTCGTGCCACACCGGGCCGTGCGTCGTGCAGATGTAGTCTATGTCTATGCCTGCGAGTTTCTTCAGCGCGTTCTGCACCGGCACACCGTATTTGCCCACGATGTTGCTGTAGTAGCGCACCATCTCGGGCCATGCCGTGTCGCAGTTCATCTCGGCGTCGATTATCCCTCCGTTCAGCGCGCCGAAGCATCCGAAGGCGTCGCCGCTGAACAATGTCGTGGCGCCGCATCCCGCGCCGTTGCAGCCGCGCCGCTTCTCCTCGCACAGGGTAACCATCGTCTCGGGCCAGTGCACCATCGGCGTCATGACGAACGTCAGCTGATGGCTGCCGAGGTCTATCGTGTCGCCGTTGCGAACCTCGACGTCGTCCTCACGGTGCATCCCGTAGAAGCCCGACAGCATCCCGAATGTCTTCTTGTTGCCCACCACCTTCACGTCGGGGTAGTATTCCCTCACCAGCGCCATCGCGCCGCTGTGGTCCGGCTCCATGTGGTTTATCACGACGTAGTCGATTTTCCTGTCGCCTATCACCTCTCGTATGTTCTCGAGGAACTGCGGGAAGAAGTCCACCTGCACGGCGTCGATGAGGCACACCTTCTCGTCGTCTATAAGGTATGAGTTGTAGCTCACGCCGTTTGGCAGCGGCCATAATCCCTCGAACAGGTTCTTGTTGCGGTCGTTGACCCCAACATAGTAGATGTTGCTTTTTATTTCCTTCATGTCTTGCGTTTGTATTTATCTGCCTACAAAATTACAAAAAAAAAATGGCAGTAATGAAAAAAAAGGAGTATTTTTGTACCCGCGATGGAATATAATACATATACATTTGACAACGGACTGCGCGTGATACACCTTCCGTCGGATGCCGACGTGGTTTACTGCGGCTACCAGATCGCGGCCGGGGCGCGCCACGAGGGGAGGGGCGAGGAGGGGCTCGCGCATTTCTGCGAGCACGTCACCTTCAAGGGGACGGAGCGCAGGAACCCGATTAAGATAATAAACGAGCTGGAGCGTGTCGGAGGGGATGTCAACGCATTCACCAACAAGGAGGACACGGTGTATTACGCCGCCGTGCTGCGCGAGCACCTGCCGCGCGCCATCGACCTGCTCACCGACATAGTGTTCCACAGCACATACCCGCAGGAGGAGATTGACAAGGAGGTGGAGGTTATCTGCGACGAGATAGAGAGTTACAGCGATTCGCCGGCGGAACTGATATACGACGATTTCGAGAACCTGGTCTTCCGTGGGCATCCCCTCGGCCACAACATCCTCGGGACGGCGGAGGGTGTGCGGCGTTTCACCACCGCCGACGCGCTGCGCTTCACCGGGAAGTACTACAGACCGGGCAATGCGGTGCTGTTCGTGTACGGAGGAAAGGGTATTGACTGCAGAACAAGGAAGTTGCTCGGGGGCATTCCGGCGGAAAACCCGTACCGGGATGCACAGGCGCCGCCGCCGGCTGGCAACCCGGAAACAGGCGCCGGCAAAGGGATGCCGGAGGACTGCGGCACTTGCGATGCCGCGAGGAGGGTGTACCGCAGGCATCTTAGCACACACCAGGCGCATGTGATGGTTGGAAACCAGGCGTATTCTGCCGGGGACCCGCGCCGGTGGCCGCTCTATCTCCTGAACAATATCATAGGCGGCCCGGGGATGAACGCGCGCCTTAACATCGTCATGCGCGAGCGTCACGGACTGGTTTACACCGTTGAGAGCTCGATGGCCGCGTATGGCGACACGGGTATATGGTGCGTGTATTTCGGCTGCGATGCCGCCGACGTGAGTAAATGTCTTGGCATGGTGAGGCGCGAGCTCGGCCGCTTCGCGGCAAGGCCGCTGTCGCAGGCGCGGCTGGCGGCTGCCAAAAAACAGTTGAAGGGGCAGCTCGGGGTGGCTTCGGACAACCGCGAGAGTTTCGCGCTTGGCTTCGGCAAGACTTTCCTGCACTGCGGCAGGGCGCGCGGGCTCGTCGAGACTTACCGGCGTATAGACGACGTGACGCCGGACGACATAAGGCAGGCGGCGGAGGAGGTGTTCGCACCCGGAAGCATGACGACGCTCATATACGATTAGCGCTCGCCATGTTTGCTATCTTGCCACGCAGGTATTCCTTGAAACCCTCGCTGCCCGTCACCTCGACGTCGTCGTACAGTCCCAGCACGAAGCGGCCTATGCCGGCATAGCTGCACACGGGCAGCCGTAGCAGCCAGCGGTTCCCAGACACCTTATCTATATATGATGCGGCGTCTGGATATTCCTCCATGATTATGTTGCGCGACAATGGGCCGAGATACATCTCAACCGTTTCCTGCCTTTCGCCGGAGAACATGAATATGTCGGTGTGCATGGCGCGGTGATGTTCCTCGTTGAGCCATTCCTCGTCGAGAACGTCAACAAGGCCTGTTCTCGAGAGTTTGAAGGTCTTGTTCATCTTCGACCTCGGCTCGTAGCATCGCACCTCGTTGTTGTTGTCGAGCAGCATGAACGGCTCCACGAGGCGGTCTTTCTCCGTGCGGCTGTGCGGCGAGTGGTAGTTGCGCAGCACCGCCATCCGCTTCAGTTTTATTGCCTTGTACAGCTGTGACACGTTGTGCGCCATGTTCTCGCGCAGTTTGTTGTCCGCAAGGATGTTGAAATCATAGAACCGGTCGAGTTTTTTCAGCAGGTTGTTTGCCACGGCGTTGCGTTTGTCAGATGCCTCGAGCAGCCTGCGCATGGTGAGTATCTCGTCCTCGGTGAAGCCGATGCACTCCTGAAGGCGCGTGAAGAATGGCGACTGGCGGTCGATGCTGTATATCCCTCCGCGCTTCTCCACTATGAAGCCGCAGTCGCGGAAGAAGTCGAGGTAGTAGTAGAAGTTGCGGCGGCCAATCCCCGTTTTCTCGCATAGTTGCTCGACGGTCAGCCCCCTGTTCTCGGAGAGCAGCAGTAGAAGAGCCAGTTCGTGGTTCAGCTTGTCGTGGCGCATGTCTTTATGATTTCTCTGGAATTTTCTAGTTTTCTAGCACTCTAGTTTTCTAGCACTCTAGATTTCTAGCACTCTAGTTTTCTAGTGATCTGGCATTTCCGGCATCACTGACGCATCCTGAAGCTCCTGCGGTGATAGGGTGTCATCCCGTGCTTCGCTATAGCCTCGCGGTGTTTCTTGGTGGGATAGCCCTTGTTCTTCTTCCAGTCATATTGCGGGTAGTCCTCGGCGAGACGCTCCATATAGTCATCGCGGTAGGTCTTTGCCAGTATGCTGGCGGCGGCAATGGAGAGATATTTCGCGTCGCCCTTCACTATGCAGGTGTGCGGTATGTCGCGGTATGGCCTGAAGCGGTTGCCGTCCACTATTATAGCCCCGGGGCGCACTGCAAGTTTGTCGAGTGCGCGGTGCATGGCGAGTATCGAGGCGTTGAGGATGTTAATCTCGTCAATCTCCTCCGGGGTGGCCACGCCCACGGCCCACGCCACGGCGTCGCGCTCTATCGCCACGCGCAGCTGCCTGCGTTTACGGTCGGTCAGTGCCTTGGAGTCGTTGAGCTCCTCGTTGGCGTAGTCCGGCGGCAGTATCACCGCCGCCGCAAACACGCTGCCGGCAAGACAGCCGCGTCCCGCCTCGTCGCAGCCCGCCTCTGCCGCACATTCTGTGTAATGTTTCTCAAGCATGTCCTTATGTTATTTTTGTTTACTGTTGTTCCGCCCCTGCTCCTAAAAAGGAAAACGCAGGTTCGCTTAACTTATTGTGCGTGCCGCCGCGATAAATTCAGTCAGTTGGAAATGTGAATGCGCGTTCTTCGCGAATTTATGATAATCCACTCCCTCCCTTATATAAAATAAGGTGATTTTGTTAAAAAAGAGCCTCCATGAAACAATTTTGTTATATTTATTTTGCCAGTAAGGAAAAAATATCTTAAATTTGCAATCGGAACGTAAAAAAGTTTATTTTATTAATTAAAAAACACACTGAAAAGTCAACTTTTTATGAAATTAAGGCTTTGTATGATTTTGGTCAGCCTGACATTCTTCTTGGGAATGGCGAAGGCGCAAACGGTTGTTTCCGGTACCATCATCTCATCAGAAGATGGCGAGCCGCTGATTGGTGCCTCCGTAATGGTGAAGGGCACTCAGGTCGGCGCGACAACCGATTTCGATGGTAATTTCTCGATTACCACTCAAGTTAGTAACCCGCAGATCGTGGTCAGCTATATCGGAATGCAGACGGTGACTCTCAAGGGTACGCGTAACATGAAGATAACGATGAACCCCGACAAGGCACAGCAAATCGAGGAAGTCGTGGTCACTGGTATGCAGAAGATGGACAAGCGATTGTTCACCGGTGCCTCAACGAAGGTCGATGCCGAGAAGGCGAAGATCGACGGCGTGTCGGACATCTCACGCTCGCTCGAAGGCCGTGCGGCCGGTGTCAGCGTGCAGAACGTTTCTGGTACGTTCGGTACTGCACCGAAGATCCGCGTGCGTGGCGCGACATCCATCTACGGCTCGTCAAAACCGCTGTGGGTGGTTGACGGTGTCATCATGGAGGACGTGACGGAGGTTGATGCCGACGCACTTTCCTCTGGAGACGCAGCAACGGTTATCTCAAACGCCATCGCAGGTCTGAACGCAGACGACATCGCAAGCTTCGACATCCTGAAAGACGGTTCGGCAACATCAATCTATGGCGCGCGCGCCATGGCTGGTGTGATCGTCGTGACGACAAAACGCGGTAAGGCCGGTTCGTCGCGCATCTCCTACACAGGTGAGTTCACGATGCGTCTCAAACCGAATTACTCGCAGTTCAACATCATGAACTCGCAGGAGCAGATGTCTGTGTACCGCGAGATGATGAGGAACGGTTTCTTCTCGTTCACAAGCGCATACCGCGCATCCAACAGTGGCGTGTTCGGCAAGATGTACCACTTGATGAACACCTACGATCCCGCAACAGGCAAGTTCCTGCTCGAGAACACCCCGGAGGCCATGGCAAGCTACCTGCGCAAGGCAGAGTATCAGAACACCGACTGGTTCGACCGCCTGTTCTCAAACTCGATACAGATGAACCACTCTATCAGCATGAGCGGCGGTACGGACAAGGCACAGTACTACACCTCGTTCTCCATGCTCGACGACCCAGGGTGGACAAAGAAAAGCCGCGTGCAGCGCTACACGGCAAACATCAATGCCAACTACAATATGAACAAGAGGCTCTCCCTCAACATGATTGGCAACGCAAGCTACCGCAAGCAGCAGGCTCCGGGTACGACAAACCAGTCTACCGACGCGGTGTTCGGCGCAGTGTCGCGTGACTTCGACATCAACCCGTACTCCTACTCGCTCAACACTTCGCGCACGCTTGACCCGGACGGATTCTATGTGCGCAGCTACGCTCCGTTCAACATCTTCCACGAATTGGAGAACAACTTCATGGACTACGACGTAATCGACATGAAGTTCCAGGCAGAACTGAAGTACAAGCCCATCACCAAGGTGGAGCTCAGCCTGCTCGGCGCATACAAGGTGTCCACAACAACGCAGAGCCACAAGATTACCGAGAACAGTAACCAGGCAATGGCATTCCGCATGATGGACGACGCAACGATGCGCAACGCCAACCCGTGGCTCTACACCGACCCGGACATGCCTAACACACTGCCGGAGTCTGTGCTGCCAAAGGGCGGCTTCTACCGCGAGACGAAATACAAGATGAACAGCTGGGACATGCGTGCCACTGCATCATACAACGACGTTTACAACGACCGTCACATACTGAACCTTTACGGCGGTATGGAAATCAACGACGTGAAGCGCAGCCGCTCATACTTCAACGGTGTCGGCATGCAGTACGGAATGGGCCTCCTCGGAAGCTACGACTACAAGTTCTTCAAGCAGGCATCTGAAGAGAACTCAATATACTACTCTCTCAACAACGGTTACGGCCGCGAGGTGTCGTTCTTCGGAACAGCAACATACTCTTGGAAGGGACGCTACACGGTGAACGGAACAGTACGCTACGAGGGCAGCAACCGCCTCGGAAAGGCCCGCAGCGCACGCTGGCTGCCTACATGGAACATCTCAGGCGCATGGAACGCACACGAGGAGCCGTGGTTCGAGAAACTCAACCCGTATCTCTCGCACGCGACGCTGAAGACAAGTTACTCGCTCACCGGTGACAAGCCTGCCATCACGAACGCAGAGGTCATCATCTCGAGCTTCAACCAGTGGCGTCCGTTCAGCGAGGACCATGAGTCCGGACTCACCATAGACGATTTCGCGAACCCGAACCTTACATACGAGAAGAAGCACGAGTTCAACCTCGGGCTCGACCTCGGCTTCCTCAACAACAGGCTGAACCTCGAGATGGCTTACTACCATCGTAACAACTACGACCTGATTGGCCCGCAGCGCACAATCGGTGACGACGGCGCGGTAATCAAGTATGCCAACGTGGCATCCATGAAGTCGAGCGGTTTCGAGCTCACCATCTCTTCACGCAACATCGTGAAGAAGGACTTCACATGGAACACCGACTTCATCTTCTCGCACAGCAAGAGTGAGGTTACGAAACTCAACTCACGCACACGCGTGATCGACATGATCAGCGGCTCTGGCTTCACAGGCGAGGGCTACCCGTACCGCGCACTCTTCTCGATGGACTTCCGCGGACTGGACAACAAGGGTCTGCCAACGTTCATAAATCAGGATGGAGAGCTCGTGACCAGCCGCACAGGGTACAAACCAATCGACTTCCAGTCGTACAACCTTGACCACCTGATCTACAACGGGCCGGTTGACCCGACTATCACGGGATCTCTCGGAAACATGTTCACATACAAGGGACTCTCACTCAACGTGTTCATCACATACGCCGCAGGCAACAAGGTGCGCCTCGACCCGACATTCGGGCTTGGCTACTCTGACATGAGCGCGATGCCGAAGGAGTTCCAGAACCGCTGGACCGTTCCTGGCGACGAGGCAAAGACAGACATACCTGCCATATCCGACTTCCGCCAGATGCAGAGCGACCAGTATCTCTCGCGTGCATACGGAGCGTACAACTACTCACAGAACCGCATTGCAAAGGGTGACTTCATACGAATGAAGGAAATATCACTTGGCTACGACATCCCGCAGAGCTTCGTGAAGCATCTCGGACTCTCATCGGCAAGCCTGAAATTCCAGGGAACAAACCTGTTCCTCATCTATTCTGACAAGAAACTGCTCGGACAGGACCCGGAGTTCACAAACGCAGGTGGTGTCGCCATACCTATGGCAAGACAGTTCACATTTACGGTACGTCTTGGAATTTAATAACTATATAACAGAACATAACAGTATGAAATTCAAATATTTAATTTTTGCAGCAGCATCGTTGCTCGCATTGAGTTCTTGCGATGACTATTTGGATAGGCTGCCAGACGACCGTGCGGAGCTGAACACTCCTGAGAAAATAACACAGTTGCTCGTGTCGGCATATCCAACGTGCAACATATCGCTTATCGGAGAGACCAGCTCAGACAACATGGGAAACAACGGTCCCAGTTACTCGTTCGACATAATGCTCGACGAACTCTACCGCTTCAAGGACGTTGACATGACTGACAATGACTCTCCATATTATATATGGAATAATTACTATCGTGCTGTGGCAACCGCCAACCAGGCTCTTGACGCAATCGCCAAGTACGGCAACCAGAGCGAGCTGAAGGCTCAGGCGGCAGAGGCAAAGCTGTGCCGCGCATACGGAATGTTCATGCTCGCAAACGTATTCTGCATGGCGTGGAATCCGGACAAGGCCGACGAGTACCTCGGGCTGCCTTACCCGCACGAGCCGGGAGTGTCGACGGCTAACCGTGGCACGCTGCGCCAACTCTACGAGAACATCAACAAGGACATAGAAGAGGCCCTGCCAGACGTTGACGATGCACTGTACACGCAGCCAAAGTACCACTGGAACATGCGCGCGGCATACGCTTTCGGGGCACGCTTCAACCTCTACTACATGAACTATGACAAGGCAATAGAGTATGCAGACAAGGCTCTCGGCACAAACCCGGAGACGCTGCTGCGCAACTATGCCGCATACGAGAAACTTGGCGCAAGTGATTTCAACAACCTCTACAACCGCTCGTCGGAGCCTGCCAACTTCCTGCTGATACCATCTTACTCGACCGCTGCCCGCTACGTGTTCAGCCAGCGCTACGGACACAACGCGGCCATGTGCAGCTACGAGACATACTGGGCAGACGCGCCATGGGGCTCTGGCTCGGATGTCAACACACTCTACTGGGCTAATAAGCTTTATGGAAACTCATCAGGCGTTGTTGTCCCGAAGATGTATGAGTTCTTCGAATACACAGACAAGGTCGCAGGCATCGGCTACGTCCATGTAATGGATCAGGCATTCACCGCAGACGAGACGCTTCTCGTGCGCGCAGAGGCCTACGCACTGAAGAACAACATTGACGCGGCTCTCGCAGACATGAACACATGGGTGGTGTCACACTGCAAGGAGAAAGCAGGCAACGACGGGCAACTGTTGCGCCCCGTACTCACAACTGCCGTCGTAGACACCTTCATCACTCATCTTGAGTATGCACCGGCAATCCCCGACGGAAACCGCGACCGCTCAATCCGCAAGGAACTCCATCCGCAGGGATTCTCGATCGGCAATGCCGGCGCCAACGGCGTGAACACTCAGGAAAACATAATCCAGTTCATACTCCACATGCGCCGCCTCGAGACACGCCAGCAGGGCTACCGCTTCTACGACGTAAAGCGCTACGGCATCTCGTATGCACACTTCCTGTCGGGAGAGGACCCAGTGGTGTTCCAGCCGGGAGACCTGAGGGGAGCAATACAAATCCCGTCGGACGTAGTCAACGCAGGATTGCAAAAGAACCCAAGATAACTTAAAACAATACTGATATAAAATGAAAAAGATATATTTATTCGCATCCCTTCTTTTCGCTTTTGTCTGCCTTGGGCTTACAAGTTGCGGAAACGATGACGATCTCAGCGGCAGGAGCGTGTTCGACGGAGATGTTTCTCCCGTGAAGAATGAGTTTGACACTTGGCTGGAAAACAATTACCGCATTCCTTACAACATCGACTTCCAGTATCGTTACAACGACCGCCTGACCGACATGGTTTACAATGTCGTGCCGGCGAGGTATGAGAACTCCGTCGCACTCGGAATCCTTTTCAAGCATATATGGCTTGACTCTTACGACGAGGTGCTCGGGCAGATTTTCCTCAAAGAGAACTGTCCGCGCCAGATACAGCTCATCGGCTCGCGCGAGTACGACTCGAGGGGTGAGATGATACTTGGAACTGCCGAGGGCGGACTCAAGATAATGCTCTACGGCGTGAACGAGTTTGACATCGACAACCCGCGAATCAACGTTGACGACCCATACGAGGATGCCAACAAGTCGCCTGCCGACCTCAACCACTGGATGTTCCACACGGTGCATCACGAGTTCTGCCACATCCTCACACAGAAGAAGGATTACTCACAAGACTTCAAGACCATCACTGCCGGGAAATACCACTCGCAGGACTGGGTCAACCTGAAGGACAAGGACGTGCAGAAGCAGGGCTTCGTATCGGCATACGGCTCGAGCGAGTACAACGAGGACTTCGCGGAGATCTTCTCCACATACGTCACGATGTCGCCCGCAGCATGGAAGGCCATAATGGATAATGCCGGCGAGGAAGGCGGCCCGCTGCTACAGAAGAAGCTTGACCTGATGCGCACATACTTCCAGGAAAAGTGGGGACTTGATATGGACAAACTGCGCGAGGTAGTGCTGCGCCGCTCATCAGAGGTCAGCACACTTGACCTGCGAGACTTGTCTAAAAATTAATAGAACGCTTTAACATGATTAAGAAATGAAAAAGTTGAATTATTTCCTTACACTCCTGGTGTCTGTGCTGGCGTTGACGGCATGCACCAGCGAAGTGGAAAATTATTTCTCCGAAAGTTCGTCAGAGCGTTCGGCAAAGGATATCGCCAAGGTGAAGGACATTCTCAAATCAGCGCCCAACGGTTGGAGAATAGAGTACTACGGAGACTTGACGTACGGTGGTTACAACGTGCTGTGCAAGTTTGAAGACGACGGCCATGTGAGTTTCGCTTCAGAGAAGGTGGGCAAGACACACAACGCCGGCCTGGATGAGAACGGAAACCCCATCGGGGTTGACCAGAAGTCTTCGTACAGCGTGTTCCAGAGCATGGGCACCGTGCTGTCTTTCGATGGCAACAACGAAGTGTTCCATTACCTGTCCGACCCGAAGAACAGCGACTATGGAACCGCAGGCGAGGGCTTCCTCGGCGACTTCGAGTTCCGCGTGCTGTCGGCATCGCCGGATAAGATTGAGCTGACGGGACGCAAGCACGGGCATAGGATAATGATGTACGCCATGCCGGCAGACCTCAGTTGGGCAGACTACCTCAAGAGTGTGGAGGAGACCGACAAATATATGTCATCGCGTTCCTACACGCTCATGGGCGAGGGCGTTCCACAGGACACCGAGATCAAGGTGGTGCAGCAGTACCGCACACTGGTGTTCCAGTATGTTGACAAGAAAGGGGAGCGCCAGTCTGTGGCCGCTCCGTTCATCGTCACACCTGAAGGCTTCATACTCTACGACACGCTGACAGTGAATGGCGTAAAGATAGGGAACTTTGCCAAGGGCGACACCTTCGAGCGTTTCTACCTCGCAGGCAACAAGAACGTGTGGCTCGAGACCGCGACGCCGCCGCTGTGGGAATCGCTGCGCGACAACCAGTGGTTCGTCGCATACTCGAAGGTCGGCGAATACCAGATGCCTCTCTGGGACGCATTCCACGAGGCTCTGAAGACCGCAGGGCTTAACAAAAAGGAGAACATCCTTTACAACGTGCTGATAGGAACCTACACCAACAAGACCGGCTTCCATTTCTGGGCCGGGCCAGACTATGGCATCGTCAGGTTCGACTTCGTTGACCCGAACGAGGAGGGCGACGAGATCTCCATCAGGTACTCGAACGACAAGCCCACAAACAAGACAGCGAAGGATTACATGAAGAAGCACGCCCTGAAGCCAATCATAGAGGCCTTCTCAGGTCTGGGAAAAAAGGCACGCCGCTTCAAGCTTACGACAGACAACCTGCGCAAGCCTACAATGATCACGCTCACTGACGTGAACGAGCCGACAAACATTGTCACGCTGTTCTCAGAGCAAGTGAACTATCCATTCGACCATTGATGTCGACAATACCACTCCCCTGCCTCTATCGACAGGTGGGGCAGGGGAGCATAACCAAAAGTTTTTTTATTAACCAATTTAATTTTACCATTATGAGAAAATTATTACTTATGGCTGTTGCAGCCATGGCTTCTTTCTCCGTAAATGCACAGGTTGCACTTACCAAGATTGACACGCAGGAAGCCGTAAAAATGAACGTGACGCGTGCCCAGCTCTTCAAGTCTAACCCTGGCATGAGGCTCTCTTCGCCGATTCTCAAGGCCAGTGGCGCTTATGGCACCTATATTTCCGCTGAGTACAACGAGCAAGACGACATCTACGATTGCAAGGAAGTTCTTATTGAGAGCGTAACGAACGTGGAAGGCGCCAATGTAAAGGTGACTTTCTCAGTCGGCTCAGAATTCAAGGGACATGTGTATGGCACACTCGAGAATGACAACAAGATAACCATACCCGCACAGGATGTCAACGACGGCGAACTGGTGACGGTGTTCGGTCTTAACAACAAGGTCGCCTTCTGTGCCTACAAGGACGCCGACCAGGAAGGTTACATCAATTTCCTGAAAGACAATCCTTTAGTTTTCCAGAAGGATGAAGCAGGCACATGGACTGTCGTTACTTCAGAGCAATTGCCAATCAAGGGTTGGGCAATGGTCATTATTGACTATCCAAAGCAAGGCGAGAACTCAATTTTGGACAGTTCAAGGGAACCCGAGATGCACAAGGCAAATGGTGTCATGACGGGGACACGTATGACCAAACAAGAGACGAAAGAAATCAACCTGCCTGTTTATGTGCAGGATGACGACGCAGAGATTTCAGTGTTCAACCACTATGCTGGAACAAGGATGAAAATAGACATCGTTGACAAGGAGGCAGGCACATTCCAGATTACTACCCCGCAGAACATCATGCTTTCAAGCAAACAAGCACAGGATGACGGTTTTGGCAGGTACATGCGTATCGTTGGTTGCAACAAGGATGGCCAGTTCACAGAAGACGAGCCTGTAAAGGGCAAATGGGCCAACAACGTGCTCACCTTCAATCCGGCGGTATGGAACGGCAAGGGCGATCCCAATAATGACCTGAGCGGCGTTTACGCCATTGGCACAAAAATTGTTAATGGCAGCTGGTACTTCGGAGGCGAATTTGACGACGTTGTCATTTCTTATGGCAGCGATGACCCCACAGGCATCGAGAACGTTGCCACTGAGGCTGTCAAGAAGGACAACCGCATCTTCAACCTCGCAGGCCAGCAGGTAGGCAAGGACTACAAGGGCATCGTTATCAAGAACGGCAAGAAGATGATCCAGAAATAATCTGACTGTATCATCAATCATAAATGACTGTAAGGGGTCGCGGCATTACGTCGCGACCCCGTTTTTTATTAACCCCCAACCGGTCTCCATTGGGTTTATGTTAACCTGCCGTTTGTAGGGACTTACGCCCTGTAAGTCCGCCCTCATTCAGTTGTAAACTGTTTTGTTCCACAATGCGACTTACGCGGACTTACAGAGCGTAAGTCCCTACACTGCGTATATCTGCCTTGCACTGCGCGTATGTATTCCTTTAATTGCGCATGTGCGCCTTGCACCGCGTATTTCCGCCATGATTTGCCTTTGCTGTTTTTGGTTTATGCTAACCTGTATTTTGTAGGGACTTACGCCCTGTAAGTCCGCCCGCATTCAGTTATAAACTGTTTTTCTCCACAATGTGACTTACGCGGACTTACAGGGCGTAAGTCCCTACACTGCGTATGTCCGACGTACACGTATGTACACCCTACCTAAGCAGATTTCTCTGAAAAACATTTGGAGTATCCAAATTAAATGCGTATCTTTGCAGCAACAAATCCCACCACGCCTCTCAACGATGCGTACCACGGTGGGACTTCGCTTTTTATATGGGTATATGAACGGGTCAGTCGTAAAACCCAGTTGCAACCCCTCCCTCTCATGCACATAATTTCATAAGTATTTGTTATCTTTGCATCATGAAGACCGAGCAATTGTTGCGTTGTATCTTTCCGGAGATACTCGCAGATTATTTTGATGTGATAGATATCCAAGAGAGCATTTCCCAGATAGACTTCTGGTTGGATGAGCGTAACTTTATGGAAGAGGCAGACCGCAAGTCGGGCACAGTAAGCAGTTACGGCTTTACCGCCGAACGGGTTGTCCAAGACTTTCCCCTTCGTGGCAAGCCCGTTTACCTTCATGTCCGCCGTCGAAAATGGCGTGACAGTTCCACGGGTGAGATATTCAGTTATTCTTACGATGACCTGACGGCTGAGGGCAGCAAACTATCCCCTGAGTTCGTTTCTTTTTTAAAAGAATAGAATTGAGTCTACTGCGGAGAGCATTACAGGTATCGGCTCTCATTATGGCGTAGACGGTAAGCAGCTTTCCACCCAATACAAGGAGCATTTCAGCGATTATCGCCAGTGGGAGCAGTTGTCGCATGCGGGAGACTGGCTGCTGTTTGATGAGAACCTGGGAGAGAGCCTGAGTATCGATGAGACTTGTCTGAGCAGCGGTGAGGTCTATACATTTCTGACCAACAAGGCTGGCAAAGGTGGCAGGGGTACGCTGGTAGCTGTGGTCAGGGGAACAAAAGCCGAAGATGTGATCCGTGTTCTGGAAAAGATTGACCTTTCCAAAAGAAAGACTGTCAAGGAGATAACGCTCGACTTGTCTTCCTCCATGATGATCATTGCGCGCACGGTGTTCCCCAAGCCACTCATCACCAGTGACAGGTTTCATGTGCAGAAACTTTACTATGACGCTTTGGACGACATGCGCATAGCCTACCGGTGGATGGCAAGGGACAGAGAAAATGAGGAGATGAAGGAAGCCAAAGCCAAGAACGAAACCTACAAGCCATTCAGATATAGCAACGGTGACACACGCAAGCAACTACTTGCCAGGGCGAAGTTTATACTGACTAAACACAAGTCCAAGTGGACGGAATCGCAAAGGCTAAGGGCGGAAATAATCTTTGAAAACTACCCGGAACTCAAAAAAGCCTATGACCTGGCCATGGAACTTACCGATATTTATAATGCCAGAAGCATCAAGGACGCGGCAAGGCTGAAACTGGCAAGGTGGTTTAATAAGGTGGAGAAGTTGGGGGTGGACAACTTCTATACGGTGATTGACACCTTTAAGAACCATTATGATACCATACTCAATTTCTTTGTCAACAGAGCCACAAATGCCAATGCTGAATCCTTCAACGCAAAAGTCAAAGCCTTCAGGGCACAGTTCAGGGGAGTAACGGATATTCCTTTCTTCCTTTACAGGCTTATGAAATTATGTGCATGAGGGGAGAGAGGTTGCAACTGGGTTTTACGACTGACCCATATGAACTACGACAAACAACCGATAAATATAGATGAACAATTAACCTTACTCCAGAACAGAGGACTGTTGATTGAAGATATTGCAACAGCAAAACTACAGCTCCGCAACATCAGTTATTTTCGTATAGCCAGTTATTTTCGATACATGGAGGAAGACAGTCAACATCATCTTTATAAATCGGGCAGCACTTTCGGGCAAGCCATCAATCTTTATATATTTGACAAAGAACTTCGCCAACTTATATTCAAAGCAATCCAAGACATTGAGATTTCCCTTCGTACAAAGATGATTCAGGTGTTCTCCATGGAACATGGGGCATTTTGGTTTATGGACTCATCGTTGTTCAAGAATGACGACTTCTACGATGGCTGTCTTGACAATATAAAGAAAGAGGTTTCTCGCTCAAATGAGGATTTCATTAAGGAACATTACGAGAAATATACTTTTCCTACTCTCCCTCCAGTGTGGAAGACATTGGAGGTAGTATCGTTTGGTACGCTTTCAAAGGTGTTTTGTCTGTTTAAGGACAATCGGTTAAAGAAGCAAGTGGCAAGAGAGTTTGGACTTCCTCAATACACATATTTGGAAAGTTGGATAAGGTGCATTACCGTACTTCGTAATTGTTGTGCTCATCATGCTCGTATATGGAACAGGCGTTTTGCCTTGAAGCCTCAATTGCCGAATCGGCTTCCTCTCCATTGGATTACTCCATGTCAAAAGCCTATCAAACTATACCATCAACTATGCGCCTTATTATATTTGGAGCAAACTATCACACCTTGTATGGACTTGAAAAGTTCTCTACTTAAACTCTTTGCAGAAAACCCTAATGTAGATTTGCATGCAATGGGATTTCCACAAGGATGGGAAAATGAACCATTATGGAGATATTAGGCAGATATTCGGACTTTGCTTATCTGAATACCTGCTGCCATAATGTTTTGTGCTGACTATGATTCTGACATCGGCTTTCATGTACTTTTGCAACATTGATGCATTTTGCCCCTGTGTCGTAATAGTGTCTATAGCCACAAAACAGTTGCCGCCTCTTTACAAGATTATAATATGCCCCTCGCATGGCGGTCAGGGACTTATGGTTGCTTTGCAAATTCGCCGTGTTTGCATTATAAATTCGCCGTGTTTGCATTATAAATTCGCCGTATTTGCGTTGTAAATTCGCCGTGTTTGCCGCCGCGTATGATGCAAATCGCGGGTCTGTTCATGGTTGTCTGGCGATTTTCCAGGCCCTATTTTCGGGGCGGACACACGGGTTCTCCCCTGTGGGACACGTCGTCAATCAAAAAGACCTCCCCGTCGCTGGGGAGGTCTTGCATTATGACTCAAAGGCATGTGTCAGTTGTTTATTTCACAATCACTTTCTTTCCGTTGATTATGTATATGCCTCTGTGCATATTTTCCCTTGTCACGCGTTGTCCGTTGAGGTTGTATATTTTCTCCTCCGCGTTGTCATTGCTGTCCTGCGTGATGCCGTCAATGCCGGCTGGGTCTGTGCTGATGCGGTAGAGCTGTATCTTCTCAGGGTTTGTCTTCTCGCTGTAGAAATACAGGTTCCCGGTGTCGTAAGATACGTTGCTGGAATATTTTCCCTTGAACTTCACTGTCGCGTCGCCGTTGGCTATTGTTATATTGGCTCTGCTGTAGTCGTTGATGTTCGCTATTGTCCCGAGTCCGTTTCTTGTCATTCCGAGATAGATGTTGTCTGCTTCGATCTTGAACGAGTACACGCCATTGGCGATCTTTAGCGTGAACACCTCGGCATTCGTGTCCGGTGTGACGGTGTTGTCGCCGTTGATCTTTATTGTTGTCGCCGTTCTCTTCCCCTTCAGCACCTTTGTTGTCATCGCCATCTTGGTCTCCTCGTTGACGAAGATCACTTTGTCGCCGTCGTACAGGCTGTTCACGTCGTTCACCTTTTCAAACTTCTGTGTTCCTGTTGTTTCGTAATTGTCGGGCAGGTTTTTGTTCTTGAAATTGAATGTTATCGACTTGTCCCCGTGCTCAATGACCTTGTATATATTGCAGTTCGAGAGTGTCCCTCCGGAATACAGTTTGAAAAAGTCTTGGTTCGCGTCATTCACTCCGTTGCCGAAGAGTTGGTTCTGCGTGCCGCTTGTGTAATTTGTGATTTTGCTTCCGTCTGCCGTTATGATGTGTGCGCGTTTGGCATTCTTGTTGTTATTCGGTCTGTTCCATTGCCATGTTGACTTGCTGAAGGTGACGTGCGTGAGCATCAGTCCGCTGCCGTAGGATTTCGGGTACCAAGTGCCCACCTGCCTGTTCTCCACGATGAAATATTCCATCGGGTTCTGCGGGTTTCTTATCACTCTTGCTGGTTTTCCGTCAGGGTTGTTTATGTCGTCGAGCCTCACTGTTCCCTCTGTTTCCAGCACCGGAATGTCCAGCCATCCGAGATAGCTGCGCTCGTATGCCATCATTCCGATCGGCGCGTTTCCATTTTTTGCATAGCATCCTGCCTCCATCAGCGACCAGTCGCCGAAGGCGTAGTCATCGTCGTAGCTGTAGTCGGTCGGGTAGAAGTCGGGCAGTCCCAGTGCGTGTCCGAACTCGTGGCAGAACACTCCGATGCCGGCGATAGACTTTTGGTCGGGTCCCAGTTCGTTGCCCACGAAGTATGACTTGAAGTGGTATCCCTCGATGTTAGTCTCGAAGTCCAGCTCGTGCGGCCACACGCATTCCGCAGGCGCGCCATGGTAGGCCTCGCCCAGTCCTGCGAACACCACCGTGACGTTCTGTATCGAGCCGTTCACGACGAACTTGTCGAAGTAGTTGTCGCCCCTCTGGTCCATGGCAAGCCTGACGGCCTCTTTTATCATTTCCGTCACGCGCAGGTCGCCTCCAGTCGAGCCGCTTCTGTTGCCGCCATAGTATGCTCTGTTCTGCGACAGTTGCACTCTTGCCACGACGTCGAACGTTGGTTTGAATATCCCGTTGCTCTGTGCCTCGTAGTAGTCTTTCACCGAGCCAACGGTCAGCGGCTCGTCGTTGTATCCCTTCTTGTTGAAGTAGTTGTTGTATTTCTCAACGGTGGACGTTGGCTGCAGCTTCACGTCCTTGTACGACACGAGGATTACCGGCACCTTTACCTCGCCGATGCTGTTCACGGCCCCGGAGGCGCTGCTGCCCTTCTTCCCGAGCCCGTCGGCTGTCGATGTTCCGATAATCCTGTTCGGTTCGTTGCGCATTGCCAGTTTCCTCACCTCTGGTGTGTTGCTGTCGATGTCTATTGATGATATGAAGTCCTTTTCAGCCTGTGACCTCATCTGTGGGTCGTGTGCGATCATTTCCGTCGCCACGAGCTGCCCCCCATCCATCCTTGCATAGCACAGGTCGCCTGCCATGTTGGAGTAGAGCACCTTGCCGTCGAGCGTGGTGAAGTAGGCGCAGAACTGGTCCCCGTGCTTGAACGCCTGTATTGTCGTGCCGTCGCTCTGCTTGATAGTCTCGGCTTTCCTGAGCGGCCGGATAGCCTGTGCATTCCATGCCATAGAGAGCAATGCCAATGCAGTTATTAAGATTTTCTTCATTGATGAAATTTGGATTTAATATTGTTGTAACTGTATTTTGTTGCAAAGTTACGAAATGTTTCTTTATTATCATTGTTTTTTTGTAAAAAGATTATAAAGGGCATCAGGTAGCCGGGATTGTGCTGTGTCAATTTTTTCTCTGTTTCAGACATTTATGCCACGCCGGTCTTTGCCATTGCAGGTTTTCTTTGTAAATTTGCGGTCGGAAATCAATAACAATAAAATAAGGCAAACATGGCAAAGAAAGCATTACTGATTATCCTTGACGGATGGGGAATTGGCAACCACGGCCGTGGGGACGTTATCCACAACACCCCCACACCATATCTCGACTATCTCAACGCGGTGTCGCCCCACTCGCAGCTGCGTGCGTCGGGGGAGGATGTCGGGCTGCCCGGCGGACAGATGGGCAACTCGGAGGTGGGACACCTCAACATCGGTGCAGGCAGGATAGTGTACCAGGACCTCGTGAAGATAAACCGCGCGTGCGATGACGGGTCGATAATGGAGAACGAGGGGATTGTGTCGGCATACACCTACGCGCAGAAGACCGGTAAGCGCCTGCACCTGATGGGTCTGACGAGCGACGGTGGCGTGCATTCCTCGCTCGACCATCTGTTCAAACTGGTTGAGATAGGCAAGGAATACAAACTTGACAAGGTGTTCGTGCATTGCTTCATGGACGGCCGCGACACCGACCCGAAGAGCGGCGCGGGATTTATCCGCCAGTTGCAGGAGCACTGCGAGGCGAACGGTGCGGCAATAGCGAGCATCGTGGGGCGCTTCTACGCCATGGACCGCGACAAGCGATGGCCCCGCATAAAGGAGGCTTACGACCTGCTCGTTGAGGGCAAGGGCAAGCAGTCTGCCGACATGGTGAAGGCTATGGAGGAAAGCTATGCCGACGGCGTGACCGACGAGTTCGTCAAGCCGATCGTCAACTCAAGGGTTGACGGGACGATACAGGAGGGCGACGCGGTCATCTTCTTCAACTTCCGCAACGACCGCGCCAAGGAGCTCACCACCGTGCTGACACAGAAGGACATGCCTGACGAGGGCATGCACACCGTGAAGGGCCTGCGCTATTACTGCATGACACCCTACGACGCATCGTTCACCGGCGTCGGCGTCCTGTTCCCTAAGGAGAACGTGGGGAACACACTCGGGGAGTACCTCTCGAAGATGGGCAAGCGGCAGCTGCACACGGCAGAGACGGAGAAATACGCTCATGTCACGTTCTTCTTCAACGGCGGCCGCGAGGAGCCATACGAGCGTGAGGACCGCATACTCGTGCCGTCGCCGAAGGTTGCCACCTACGACCTGAAGCCGGAGATGTCGGCCCGCGAGGTGAAGGACCGCCTCGCCGGCGCTATAGGCACAAGGCAATATGATTTCATCGTGGTGAACTTCGCCAACGGCGACATGGTGGGCCACACCGGTGTCTATAACGCCATCGCGAAGGCGGTTTGCGTCGTTGACAACTGCGTGCGCGAGGTGGTGGAGGCGGCAAAGGCCAATGGCTATGAGGCAATAATCATAGCCGACCACGGCAATGCCGACAATGCGATAAACGCCGACGGCACACCGAACACCGCGCACTCGCTGAACCCGGTGCCGTTCATATATGTCACCGACAACAACTCGGCGACGGTGAAGGACGGGCGGCTCGCCGACGTTGCTCCGTCGGTGCTCCATATCATGGGACTGGAACAGCCGGAGGAAATGACGGGAGAATGCCTGATTTCAGACTGAGGGGAGCTCGGGGGTTGATTGGGAATTTGGACGTTGACTCCTTTGCTCCTTAAAAACAACAACCAATGGACGTAAGGATAGAACCATCGTGGGCTGCCCATGTCGGGGAAGAGTTTGACAAGCCGTATTTCGCCTCTCTCGTGGATTTCGTGCGCAGGGAATATGCCGGCACGGCCTGCTATCCTCCCGGACGTGAGATATTCAATGCCTTCAACCTGTGTCCGTTCGACAAGGTGAAGGTCGTGATAATAGGGCAGGACCCGTACCACGAGCCGGGACAGGCAGAGGGCCTTTGCTTCTCGGTAAAGGAAGGTGTCGTGCCGCCGCCGTCGCTTGTCAACATCTTCAAGGAGATTGCGAGCGACCTCGGCTCCCCGATGCCGGCAAACGGCAGCCTGCGGCGGTGGGCCTGTCAGGGCGTGCTGTTGCTCAACGCCACCCTGACGGTGCGCGCCCATCAGGCGGCCTCGCACCAGAGGCATGGCTGGGAGGAGTTCACCGACGCCTGCATCCGCGCGCTGTCGCGCGGCCGCCGGCATGTGGTGTATATGCTGTGGGGCGGCTTTGCCCGCAGCAAGGCGAAACTCATTGATGGGCGCGACAACCTTGTGCTGCAGTGTGCCCACCCTTCGCCGCTCAGTGCAAACCGTGGCGGATGGTTCGGCAACCGTCATTTCTCGCGCTGCAACGAGTACCTGCGCAAAAATGGATACAGTGAAATAATATGGTGACGGCATCCTCTGTCCGCCGGAGGGACGAGGGTGTGTGAAGTGCATACATGGCAACAATTGGGTAAAGCGTTATGAAAGACAATAGATATGCCGGCATTCTCGACATTTCGGGGGTGCTGGTGTCAAGTGACATAATCTTTGAGCGGTTCTGCTGCGATCTTGGCAAATGCAGGGGGCAGTGCTGCGTGGAAGGCGATGCCGGCGCACCGGTGACAATGGATGAGGTGATGGAGATTGAGAACATGCTTGATGCCGTTTTCGATGATCTCTCGGAGAAGGCGCAGGAAGTGATCGTTGACCAGGGCGTGGCCTGCACTGACATGGAAGGCGAGCTCGTGACGAGCATCGTTGAGGGGCGCGACTGCGTGTTCACCTGCTATGATGACATTGATGTTGACGGCACGAAGGTGAGCGGCTGCTGCCTGTGCCGCCTGGAGAAGGCCTATCGCTGCGGACAGTCCTCGTTCTGCAAGCCCGCCAGCTGCGCTCTCTACCCAATCCGCATGAAGACATTCGGCGATGGGGTCGTCGCCTTGAACTATGACCGCTGGGATGTCTGCGAGAGTGCGCGGGAGAAGGGCAGGCTGCTCAACATTCCCGTCTACTCTTTCCTTCGCGGCCCGCTTGTAAGGCAGTTCGGCGAAGTGTGGTACCATGAACTGGAGAGCGTTGCCGCACAGATTGACCCGCCGGAAATGAGGACGGCGTCATAGTCTCCTGTACCTTGATGGCGAGACGCCGACGCGTTCCTTGAAGAATTTGCCCAGGAACGACTGGTTGGGGAAATGCAGGTACTGCGAAATCTCCTTTATGCTCATGTTGGTGTTCTTCAGCATCACGCGTATCTCGAGCGTTACGTAGTTGTCAATCCACGCTATCGGTGTGCGCTTGCTCACCGTCTTCACTGTCTCGGAAAGGTATTTCGGTGTTATGCACAGTTGTTCGGCATACCATCCCACGCGTCTCTCTTTCCGGAAATTGTCCTCCACAAGTTTTATGAACGATGTGAATATGGCCTCCGCGCGTGTCTGGCGCCTGCTGCTTGCCGCCTGCAGGCGGTATATCACGTTGCTGACGTCGTATATCATTGTCATCATCATCGACCTCACGACATCCGTCCTGAAATGGTGGTCCTTGTCACCAATCTTTATTTCTATGGCTTTGTAGTATGCCTTTATTGCCGTTATCTCCTTTTGCGTGAGTGCGAAAACCGGGTGTGTGCGGCTGAACAGGAACAGTTGTGACAGTTCGTGCATGCCCTTTATCGTCTCGCGCAGGAATTCGTTGGAAATCAGTATGCAGATGCCCTTGCTGTCATCGGACAGCGTGTAGTCGGCTATCACGTTTCCCTCGTTTATGATTATCATGTCGCCTGCGTTCACGACATGTTCCTTCGTGTCAAGGCTGTAGCGCGCGTATCCCTGCGTGAATATGCCCATCATCATGCACTTCATCCTGCGCGGGCCGTCCGGCAGCGGCAGTTCCTCAATGTCGTCGATGAGCAGCAGCTCGTCGTCTATGTGGCATCCGTCGTGCAAAGCCCTCACGCTCTTTATCGTTATCTCGTTGATGTTCAGTTTTTCCATATTCATGTCGTTGTGGCATGTCGTTCATGCGTCGATGTTGGCGTATGTGGCGTTCTTCTCTATGAAAAGCCGCCGTGGCTCCACGTCGTCGCCCATCAGCATCGAGAACACCTCGTCTGCCGCCGCCGCGTCTTCCACGGTGACCTGTTTCAGCAGTCTTGTCTTCGGGTCCATCGTGGTTTCCCACAGTTGCTCGGGGTTCATCTCTCCCAGACCCTTGTACCGCTGCGTGTGAAGCTGGCTGCTGTTCTCGTCGCCGGCGACATACCTGTCGATGAACTGCTGCCTCTGTTGTTCGGTGTAGCAGTACTCGCTCACTTTCTTGAACGTGCATTTGTACAGCGGCGGCGTTGCTATATACAGGTGTCCCTCCTGTATCACGCGCGGCATGAAACGGTAGAAGAGTGTCATTATCAGCGTGTCGATGTGCGAGCCATCGACGTCGGCATCGGTCATTATTATTATTTTGTCGTAGCGCAGTTTGTCGATGTTGGCCTCCTTGTCGTCCTCGCCGTCAACTCCGAAGCGCACCCCGATGCTCTGTATTATGTTCATCACCGACTCTGCCTCGAACACTTTGTGCCACTGCACCTTCTCCACGTTGAGTATCTTTCCGCGCAGCGGCAGTATTGCCTGTGTGTAGCGGTCGCGTCCCTGTTTTGCCGAGCCGCCTGCGGAGTCGCCCTCCACGAGGAATATCTCGCTCGTCTTGGGGTCTTTGTTCGAGCAGTCGGCCAGTTTCCCGGGCAGTCCACCGCCCGTCATGGGGTTCTTTCGCTGCACGCTCTCCCTTGCCTTGCGTGCCGCTATGCGCGCCGTTGCCGCCAGCACGACCTTGTCGCAAATCAGTTTCGCCTCTTTCGGGTGTTCCTCGAGGTAGTTTGCCAGTGCCTCGCCCACGGCCTGCTGCACTGCTCCTGACACCTCCGAGTTCCCGAGTTTCGTCTTTGTCTGTCCCTCAAACTGCGGCTCTGCCACCTTGATGGAAATCACCGCCGTCAGTCCTTCGCGGAAGTCCTCGCCCGCGATCTCAATCTTTGCCTTCTCAATCTGCTTTGCTATCTGTGGCTCTGCGTCGGCGTATGACTTCAGCGTGCGTGTCAGCGCCATGCGGAAGCCGGTGAGGTGTGTGCCTCCCTCGATTGTGTTTATGTTGTTTACGTATGAGTGTATGTTCTCGTTGTAGTCGGTGTTGTACATCACAGCCACCTCTATCGGTATGCCCTGTTTCTCGGTTTTCAGGTAGATCACGTCGTCGAACAGGTGTGTCCTGTGTCGGTCAACGTATCTGACGAACTCCTTCAGCCCGTCTTTCGCGTGGAACACCTCTTGCTTCGTTTTGCCGTCCTCGTCGGGGCGCAGGTCTGTCAGGGTGATTGTTATGCCGGCGTTGAGGTATGCCAGCTCGCGCATGCGCTTGGCGATTATGTCATATTTGTATGTCGTCGTCGTGAATATCGTCGGGTCTGGCCAGAACTGCTGCCGCGTGCCGGTCTTGTCGGTCTCGCCGACCACCTTCACCGGATACATCGGTTTGCCCTTTCTGTACTCCTGCTGGTATATCTTTCCGTTGCGGAACACCTGCGACATCATGTGTCCCGACAGGGCGTTCACGCAGCTCACGCCCACTCCGTGGAGTCCTCCGCTCACCTTGTATGAGCCTTTGTCGAACTTTCCTCCGGCGTGCAGCACGGTCATCACCACCTCGAGTGCCGACTTGTGCAGTTTCTCGTGCTCGTCGACCGGTATTCCGCGGCCGTTGTCCTGCACGGTTATCGAGTTGTCCTCGTTTATCGTCACCTCTATGTGCGTGCAGAACCCGGCCATCGCCTCGTCGATGGAGTTGTCCACTGTCTCGTTCACCAAATGGTGCAGTCCCTTTTCCGATATGTCTCCGATATACATTGCCGGACGCTTGCGCACAGCCTCGAGTCCCTCCAGGACCTGAATGTTGCTGGCGGAATAGTTGTTCCGGTCATTATGATTTTCTGCCATTCTATGTATTTATATTATAGTTTGCAAAGTTAGCAAATTATGTCCGAACTACGAAATGCGAATTGCTAAAAATAATAAAATAAAAAGACCACTACCCTCACGGGCAATGGTCCCAGTCTAATCCTATGAAAAATTTATTTATTATTTTGCCTTTTAATCCAATCCGTTGATATGCTTGATGAGACCTGACTTCAGGTTCGCAGCCTTATTCTTGTGAATAATGTGCTTCGTTGCCAGTTTGTCAATCAACTTCTGAACGTAGGGGAACTGCTTCAGTGCCTCGTCCTTGTCTGTCATCGCGCGCAGCTTGCGCACGGCGTTGCGCATTGTCTTAGCGTAGTACTTGTTGTGCAGAGTGCGTGTCTTTGTCTGACGAATTCTTTTCTCTGCCGACTTGTGGTTTGCCATTTCTTTTGTTGTTTTGAAAGTTTTTTTGATAGCCTTTGGGTCTTGCGCCACTACGGCTGCCCTGGGCGGATTTTTGCGGTTTCCCGCAGTTTGAAAATCCTCTGCCACCGTTTCGCCCCGCACCCCGCCTGGTGGCGTGGAAGCATGGCTACCGCATCGCTGCGCAGATGACAGAATATTCCTGGTAGTCCCTAGGAGAGTCGAACTCCTCTTTAGAGAATGAAAATCTCTCGTCCTAACCGATAGACGAAGGGACCGTCACTTTTAGCGGATGCAAAGGTACTCATTTTATTCGTCCCTCGCAAATTTTGCACAATGTTTTTTCGTTTTGATTGCTTTTTTTGTTTATTATTAGTAATTTTGCATTCCGTATTATGAATGAGAAGACCAGGGCCATTGTGCTGCACACGCTGAAATACGGCGACAGCAAGGTAATCGTTGACCTTCTGTGCCGCGCCACGGGGCGCACGGCGTGCATCGTCTCTGTGCCGAGGACACGGAAGGGCAGGGTGCAGTTGCAGGCGCTGCAGCCGCTCACGCTGCTCGACGCGGAGCTCAGCGTGCGCCCTGGCGCACGGCTTCAGCGTATCCGCGACATGCGCATGCCGCACCCGTTCGCCTCCATACCGTTCTCGCCCGGCAAGATGTCGATAGCACTGTTCCTTGCCGAGTTCCTCTACCATGCCACCCGGGGCGAGCAGCGCAACGAGGCGCTCTTCGACTATGTTGAGAAAAGCATATCATGGCTCGACGGTTGCCTCCCGCCGTATGCCAGTTTCCATCTCGTATTCATGATGCACGTCGCGCGTTTCATCGGCTTCTATCCCAACGTGGACGACTACCGCGATGGCGACCTGTTCGACCTGCGCGATGCAGTGTTCACCAGCGACGTGCCGTGTCATCCCGACTGCCTCTCGCCCGAAGACGCCGCACGCCTGCACCGCCTTGTCCGCATGGACTATGCAACGATGCGCCTGTTCGCCATGTCGCACGACGACCGCAACCGCATAGCCGAAGGCATACTAAGGTACTACCGCCTCCACGTTGACGGTTTCCCCGAGATGCGGTCGCTCGCCGTGCTGCGCGAACTGTGGAAATGAGCCTGCCCGGCTAACCTTTCCGCACTAATTCAAGGCCATCTAGCCTCATCTATGTTTTTTAGTCCTGTATACATTGATGCCACTTGTCCGTAACTTAAAAACTTCACACGCTTCACTATCGGGGAAAGCATGGAAACATCGACCTTTTCATCGAATTCTTTTCGCCGTCTGATGTCCGCGACGATATAAAACCTTGCGAAGAAGTCTTGCAACTCATAGAACTTCGAGAGCGAATTTTTAATGTCTGTCGTATGCTCCACTTCATAGAAATCCGTTGGCATGCCACGCTCATTAAACCATATAACGTCAACGGTCCTTGCTTTTCTCAACAGTTTTTCGTAAGTGAAACTGGGCAGCACGGTTGTATCTGCGACATCACCCAAACGAGCGTCTATAAACATCCTGCCCTTGTCTTGTGCAGGAACATACGTGGACTTGTTGCTGTACTTGCCAATCTCGACCAGCAATCCCTGGTAATAGCCGTGGCTGAATTGCTCCTCGCTGTGTTTGTCACCACCCTTCAGGTTAAACCTTCCGAGTACGGTTTTGCGGCAACTTTCCAAAGCCCACAGGCCTGGTTGTATCCGGAAGAACTCTTTGCTTTCCTGAACTATGCGCCTCACCGTTGCCTCCGGGGTCTTTGTTCTCCACGCAGAAAAGTCGACTACTTCGTTAAGCCTGCGCAGTGTTGCAAAGCCACCAGCTTTTTTCATTGCCTCAACTACCTGGCGTTCTTGTGTGCAACCTTGTTTCATAATAATCCATATTGTTGTTTTTCCCGTAAATGACAAAACTTTTCGCCGGGTAAATTGGGCGGTTTTACTTTACGGATCGCCTTGTAACGGGAAGCCGTTCCACGCAAGCGGGGAAATCCCCGATGCCGTTTTGGGAATGCATTGCCTTGAGGCAAGGAGGCTGCTTCATGCCAGCAGGCTCCGCACGATGGCCGAGATCCTGCCGCCCTCGGCGCGTCCCGCCATCTGCCTGCTTGCCACGCCCATCACCTTGCCCATGTCCTTCAGCGACGACGCGCCGGTCTGTGCGATTATCTCCTTCACCTCTTTCCCTATTTCCTCGTCGGAGAGTTGCTTGGGCAGGTACTCCTCCATCACCTCCACCTGCGCCAGTTCCGCGCCGGCGAGGTCCCCGCGCCCTGCGGCGTTGTACGTTTCGGCGGTTTCCTTGCCCTGCTTGGCGAGTTTCGCTATTATCCTCAGGGCGTCCGCGTCGGCGAGGGTGTCGCCTGCCCCTGGCGCCGTCTTTGCCTCGAGGAACACTTTCTTTATGTTGCGCAGGGTCTCGAGCCGCACCTTGTCGCGCGCCTTCATTGCGGCCTTGATGTCTTCACTGATTTTGTCGAATAACATATTTTTGATTTTTATTGGAAAACTATTTTGCCTGTCATGTCAACCTTCTGGTCGTCGCCCTCGTCCGTTTCGCTTTTCACGCCGGCAGCCTGCGAGCGTATGTTCTCCAGGATTTGCTTCGTGCGCTTGTATGTCGGTGTCTGCTCCACGGCGGAAATGACGTTGTCGTTGTCAAGGTCCTCTGGCTGGAAGATGAATATGTGCGGGCGGCGCTTGTACTGTGTTGTATTCCCGTCCTTGCCGTAGTATGTGTCCCGCCTGATCTGCAGTTTGGTGTTTCTCTCCTCTTCCTCTGCGATGCGGTTTTGTTCCTCCATTGTGCGTTTCCTGAAGTGCGCGTCCATTCCGTCGACGTTTTTTATGCCGAAGCCCGTTGCGAGTATTGTCACCTTCACCTTTGCCCCCAGTTCCGGGTCGGTAGCGAGGCCCCATTTCAGTTCGAAGCCCGTCTGGAAGCGCGCCATGAACTCGTTCACGTCGTTCATCTCCTCCATCGTTAGGCTCGCGTTGCTCTGCTTGTCTGGGCTGAATGATATTGACAGCAGTATTTTCTTCGAGTTGAACACGTCGTTGTCGTTGAGCAGCGGTGAGTTCAGCGCGTCCTCTATTGCCATCTTGACGCGTCCCTCGCCCTCGCCGTATCCTGTTGACATTATTGCCACACCCCCGTCTTTCAGCACCGTCTTCACGTCGTTGAAGTCGAGGTTCATCAGTCCGTGTGTGGTTATTATCTCCGCTATCGACTTTGCCGCGACGCTCAGTGTGTCGTCGGCCTTTGCGAAGGCGTCGAGCACTGTCAATCCCGGATATATCTCGCGCAGGCGCTCGTTGTTTATCACGAGCAGCGCGTCGACGTGCTTTGCCATCTCCTCCACGCCGTCGAGAGCCTGGTCAATCTTCATGTCGCCCTCGAAGCGGAACGGTATCGTGACGATGCCCACTGTGAGTATTCCCAGTTCCTTGCTCGTGCGTGCTATGACCGGTGCCGCTCCCGTTCCCGTTCCTCCGCCCATTCCTGCGGTGATGAAGGCCATCCTCGTCCCGTCGTCGAGCATGTTCTTCACGTCGTTTATGCTCTCCTCTGCAGCCACCCTTGCCTTCTCCGGCTTGTTTCCTGCTCCGAGGCCCTCCTTGCCGAGCTGCAGGTGCACCGGCACCGGCGAGTCGTTGAGGGCCTGGCGGTCGGTGTTGCACAGCACGAATGTCACGTCGTGTATTCCCTCGCGGTACATGTGGTTGACGGCGTTGCCGCCTCCTCCGCCCACGCCAATCACCTTTATTATGCTGTTGTTTTTCTCGTTGTCCCCGAAATCCAGTATCTTGTGGTCTTCCATGTCATTCATTTTTTTAGATTTTATACTAACCGAATATCTTCCTTGTCACGTTTTCCAGCTCTCACTCCTGCTCGTCCTCATCCGAGAGCAGGCTCTTGACGATTGTCTTTGTCTTCGTAAACAGGTTCTTTATCCCTCCGATTCCTTTTTTCTTCTTCTCCTCTTCATTTTTCAGGCGTTCCTCTTCCTCGCGCTTGCGCCTCTCTTCCTCCTCCTGCATCTCGCGCATTTTCCTTGCTTTTTCCTTCTCCTCTTCTGTCTGCACGACTCCCTCGGCGAGTTCCCCTGGCTGGCGCGGTTCGCGTTGCATTTTCGGTGGTGTTGCTGTCGCCGTGTTGCTGTCGTCGAAAAGTCCCTTTTCCGGGTCTATTTCGTTGCCGGCGCAGTTCATGTCGCCCTTTGCCAGCAGGCCGAGTATGGTGTTCATCATTGCGTTGTGCGATGTGATGAGCGTTTCCTTTGATTTTATTGAAAGGTTGACGAACTTCGCCGTGCGTATCTTGTCAATGTTTGTGTAGTTGACGAATGCCCTCTCTATTCCCGGCATGTTGACGCAGCCGCCGGTTATTATGATGCCCCCGAGCAGTCTGTTGGCGTATTCCATTGGCACCTGGTACCACACGTTCTCTATTATCTCGTTGAGTCTTCCCTCCACTATGTCAACGAACTTGCGCTGATCGACCTTCCTGTCCGCATCGAGGTCGTAATTGGTGTTCGGGTCGATGTCGCCGTTCTCGGTGAAGGCCGAAGCGTGGTCTAATTTCAGTTTCTCTGCCACGTCCTCCTCCACCTGCAGCGACGTGATGTCCTTGGTGATGTTGCTGCCGCCGAGCGGGATTACGGCAAGATGCCTCAGTATGTTCTTGTAGTATACAGACACTGTCGTGGTGTCTGCCCCGAGGTCCACCAGCACGCAGCCCGACCGCTTCTCCGCGTCGGTCAGCACGGCATCGGCGAGAGCCAGCGGTGCGAGGTACATCTCGGCGATTGCCACGCCTGCCATGTCGAAGCACTTGTTCAGCCGGCGGTAGAAGTCATATCTCCACAGGATGTTCAGGAAATTCCCCTCCAGTCGTTCGCACTGTATGCCCACCGGGTCGAGCTGCATTTGGTTGTCAACCATGTATTCCTGCGTTGCCGCGTCGAGTATCTCCTGGTCCTGGTAGCTCATGTTGCGGTTGGCGTCCATCAGTTCGTTCACCATCGCCTGCGTTACGATGGTGTCCGGTGGGAGTGTCTTTATGATGTTGTTCTTCACGCTCCTTATGGACTGTCCGCCCACTCCAACATAGACATGGGTTATTCCCCGCTTCAGTGTGGCGGATAGTTTCTTCACGATTTCTGCTACGCACTGTGCCGTCTTGTCCATGTTATACACCACTCCCTTGTGAATGAACGACGCGGAGTCTTCCTTCACCAAGGCGAGTACTGATATGCTGCCGTCGAGATTCTTCTTTCCGGCGATGCCGGTGATCTTTGACGACCCCAATTCGATTGCTACGATAAATTCACTTGCTGCCATACCATTATCAATTTATTTTGTTTTTCCTTTTGCTTTGTTCTTGCTGCCCGCGGCTTTTTCCTTTTCCCGTGGCTTGCTGTCCTTTCCTTTCGTGTCCTTTCTCTTCTCCGTCTTCTCTGTCCGCTTATTCTCCTTCCGCGCTGCCTCATCCTTCTTCGCTGCCTTTGCCGCTGCTTCCGGTTCTTTCTTCTGCGGTGCGGTGGTTTCCGCTTCCGCTGGGGCGACGCCCGTGTTGTCCGTGCTTTCTGTCGCCGTGTTGCGTGCCTGTCGCCGTTTGTGGCATATTATCTGGTTGTCGAACTCGAGGTTGATGTAGTCATACCTGTTCCACCCAGTCTTGCTCAGTCCGTGGCGGTAGAATTTCTCAAGTCGTGTCAGTTTCGTCCCGAGCATCTTGTTTATCGCCAAGGCGCGCTCTGCCGCTGTCCTGGCTGTCGGCAGGCTGCCGATGAACACTATGTGGTCGCCCACCCTTGGCACCAGTTCGATGCCCATTTCCTCGGTGACGTGTATCTGCTCGAACAGGTTGTTCCACAGTTCGTTGCCCATGATTGCCTCTGCCAACGGCATGAGGTATTCCGTGGCATACCGCCTGTTGATCCGTCCTGTGGCGATGATGAGGTCTGAGACATAGTTCGAGTTTGGCATCACCCCTCCGCGCTCGTCGATGTAGTAGTCATCTCCCGTCTCGCTCTTTATCCTCAGCAGCGGCAGCCTCTGCGTGATGTTTATTGTCACGTCGCCGTTTTCCGCCATGAAGCACTGTGCCGTCTTTACGAAAGCCATGCTTTTCAGTTTCTCCTCTATGTTTCGCGTGCTTATCTTGCCGGCTTGCTTGTTTGTCGGCATCAGGCCCGACGATTTCAGAATCCGTGTCACATCATCCGCCTTCAGGAAGCCGTTCGTGTTGTCGTCTGCTATCGTGATGTTGCACCTGCGGCACACCACGCCTGTCCTGTCCGGCTTGTTGAACGAGGTTACGGCAAGTGCGAGATACACTGCGAGCAGTGCATCTATGGTTGCGATGGCGGTTTTTTTCCAGTTGATGTGAATCATTTTCCCTTCTTGCTGTTATGTTGCAGGCGTCGTCGTCGTGCGTCCCCTGCCGTTGTCTCATGGTCTTTTGTCGTCTGGCGCGCCGTATTTCTCCCGCAGTATTTTCTCAATCTCCGGCACCAGGTTGTCGATGTCGCCTGCCCCGAGCACAATAAGCACCTCGAAGTCGTGCTGGCGGACGAACTCCAGCACGCTGTCCTTGCTGATGAGGTGCTTCTCGACCCCTGCGGCGAGGTCGTCGTATATAAGTCTTGACGATACCCCCTTGATGGGCAGTTCCCTCGCGGGGTAAATCTCGGTCAGCACAACCTCGTCGAGCAGGCTCAGCGCATCGGCGAACTCCTTGTGGAAGTCGCGCGTGCGGGTGAACAGGTGCGGCTGGAATATCGCCGTGATGCGGCGTTCGCTGTACAGTTGCCTTATGCTTCTCGCGCTTTGCAGTATTTCCTTCGGGTGGTGTGCGTAGTCGCTCAGTAGCACGATGCGTCTGTTCTTTATCTTGAAGTCGAACCGCCTGTCAACACCCTTGTAAGTGCTCATGCCGTAGCGCAGTTCCTCGGCCGTGCATCCGTTGAGCTGCGCCATTGCCATCGCCGCCACGCCGTTCTCGATGTTTATCGGCACCGGCTGCCCGAGGCGCACGTCCCTGACGCACTCCAGTGGCGATATGAAGTCGAACGTGATTTCCCCGTCGCTGATGCGTATGTTCTCTGCGTGGAAGTCGCCCCCGTCCCGGCTGTAGTCATACACCCGCACGCTTTCGGCGGTCTCCGGCCTCATCTCCAGTCCCTGGTGTATTATCAGTGCGCCGCCTGGCTTTATCAGCGTGGTGTAGTGCCGGAAACTTTCGAGGTAGGCCTCTTTCGTGCCGTAGATGTCGAGGTGGTCTGCGTCGGTGCTCGTTATCACGCTCATCCACGGCCTCAGCCAGTGGAACGAGCGGTCGAACTCGTCTGCCTCGATGACCACATAGTCGCTATGCTTGCTTAGGATGTAGTTTGTAGAGTAGTTTTTCGATATTCCCCCGAGGAATGCGTTGCAGTCGGTCTGGCTCTGGTGCATGATGTGTGCGCACATCGCGGATGTCGTTGTCTTGCCGTGCGTCCCGGCGAAGCACAGTCCCCGGTGCGTCTCCGTCAGTATGCCGAGCACCTGCGCGCGTTTCATCACGGTGAAGTTGTTCTCGCGGAAGAACACGAGCTCGCGGTGTCTCTCGGGTATCGCTGGCGTGAACACCACGAGTGTCGTCTCCCTGTTGCGGCAGGCATGAGGTATCTGCTCCACGTCCTCCTCGTAGTGCAGCAGTATTCCCTCTCTTTCCAGTTGCGCCGTCAGTGCCGACGGTGTCCTGTCGTAGCCGGCCACGACGACCCCACGGCTTGCGAAATAGCGTGCCAAGGCACTCATCCCGATGCCTCCGGCACCGATGAAATATACCGATTTTATGTCTTTTGTCGTCATGTCTTATTTCCCTGATGCAAGTTTTATCACCTCGTCGGCAATGATGTCGGCAGAGTTGGGCAGAGCCATCTTTGCGGCGTTCTCCCCCAGTGTCACGTATTTGCGGTCCGCGCTGGTCAGTGTCTCCACCGCCAGCGGTATGAGTTTCTGCCGTGCCTCGTCGTCCCTGACCATCATGGCGGCCTGCTTGTTGACGAGAGCCATCGCGTTGTGCGTCTGGTGATCCTCGGCGACGTTTGGCGATGGCACGAGTATCGACGGCTTGCCGAGCAGGCACAGTTCGCTTATGCTGCTCGCCCCGGCGCGGCTGATGACGAGGTCGGCGGCGCGGTAAGCCACGTCCATGCTGCTGATGAAGTCCGTGGGCTTCAGGTTGGCGGGACACCCCTTCTCGTCGAGGGTCCTCTTTATCTCGTCGTGGTAGAAGCTGCCTGTCTGCCACACGAACTGTATGCCGCTTTCCGCAATCACGCCGAGGTTCGCGAGGACGCTCTCATTGATTGTCCTTGCCCCGAGGCTTCCGCCTATTATCAGCACCACGGGTTGTTCCGGCTTGAGCCCCATCTTGGCTATTGCCTCCTCCCTCGTGAGCTTGCAGTCGAGCAGTTGCTGGCGCACGGGGTTTCCCGTCACCATTATCTTCGCGGCGGGGAAGAAGCGCTCCATGCCCTCGTATGCCACGCATATCTTGTCGGCCTTCCTCGCGAGCAGCTTGTTTGTCACGCCGGCGTAAGAGTTCTGCTCCTGTATGAGGCACGGTATGCCCATCGCCGCGCATTTGTTGAGTGTCGGGCCGCTGGCATATCCGCCCACGCCCACGGCGGCCATGGGGCGGAACTGCCTGATTATCTGTTTCGCCATGCGCTGGCTCTTCCATATTTTGAACAGCACCTTGACGTTGCGCAGCATGTTCTTTCGGTCGAAGCCGCATATCGGCAGCCCCTTTATCTCGTAGCCTGCCACCGGCACTCTCTGCATCTCCATGCGCCCCTCTGCTCCCACGAACAGGATTTTTGCATCGGGACGCTTGCGCCGTATGGCGTTTGCGATTGACACGGCCGGGAAGATGTGTCCCCCCGTTCCGCCTCCGCTGATTATTATTCTAAGTTCTTCGTCCATATATATATGTCATTTTTAGCGGGTCGCTTTCATTCATCGCAGCCTGCCGTTTTCACCTTGCAGCATTCCTCTCTCTTCTTTGCCTTGCAGCTCACGCTCATAATCACGCCGATGTAAACGCAGTTGATTATGGTTGATGTGCCGCCCTTGCTTATCAGCGGCAGCGGCTGTCCCGTAACCGGCGCAAGCCCCACTGCCACCATCATGTTGAATATGGCCTGCGTCACCATGAGCAGCGCGAGCCCCATAATGAGCAGCGCCGGGAACGAGTAGGCGCATTGGTTTGCGATCTTGGCGGTGCGGAAGAGCAGTATCAGGTATAGCAGGCATACGCCCACGGCTCCCCACAGTCCCATCTCCTCGATGATGATGGCGTAGATGAAGTCGCTGAATGCCTGCGGCAGCCAGTCGCGCTGCACCGAGTTGCCCGGTCCCTTGCCCACGAGGTTGCTCGATGCTATGGCTATGTTGGCGTGTGCCACCTGTCCGTCCTTGTCAAGGTCGAACTGTGACGGCGGCACCTCCTTGTGGTCGGCGAATTTCCTGATGCGGCTCTTCCACGTCCCGAAGCGGTGCAGTATGCCGCCGTTTTTCTTCTCCACGTTGTTCACGGTCTCCGTTCTCACGCGGGGGTCGTTATTTGCGGGCGCGTCTTCGTCGGCTCCCGCGCCAAGGGCCCATATCGCGGCGAAGCCAAGCATGCCCGTGAGCATTATCACGCCGAGCAGCTTGCCAATCTGTTTCATAGGCACGCGGCCGATGAACATCATCATTATCACCACCAGTGCGAGCAGTGCTGCGGTGGAGAAGTTCTCGCGAAAGATAAGTATCACGAACGGCGTTGCCACCCACAGGATGTACTTGAACGCCCGTTTGTCAACGGTGTCGCCGTCCTGCAGCGCGCTGAGTATCATCACCTCGGCGAGTATCACGGCTCCCTTGGCAAACTCCGACGGCTGGAACTGCACCCCGCCGATGTCGAACCACCGCGCCGCGCCGTTCACCTCGCCGCCCGCGATGCTTGTTATGACCAGCATTATGAATGACAGGAGCAGCGCGAATGGGGTTATTATCTTGAAATAGCGGCAGTCGATGTTCATGGTTATCACGAGGAGCACCACTCCCACGGCGAGCAGCATGGAGTGCTTGAGAACCGGCCCGACGTAACTGGTGTTGCTGGTCAGCTCGCTCGTCGCACTGAACACCTCGACGATGCTCACAATGCACAGGAAGAAGAAGACGGTCCATATAATGGTGTCTCCCTTCATTCTCCCCTTCTTTTTCTTTATTTCATCTTCCATGTCCGTTTTGCTTTATTGGTGCCGTTGGCATTGTTTCACCGCATCCCTTCCGCCGCCGCCAGGCTCTCAGAGCGCGCGCACGAGTTGCTTGAACTGGTTTCCCCGGTCTTCCATGTTCCTGAACAGGTCGAAGCTTGCGCAGCACGGTGACAGCAGCACGGTCATCCCCGGCTCTGACATCTCGTAGCAGGCCTGCACGCAGTCCTTCATCGAGTGTGTGTCGCGCACCGGGATGCCCAGCTGGTCGAAGTTGTCGTGCAGCTTGCTGTTGTCCGCGCCGAGATACACCAGCCCCGCGCACTTCTCCCTTACGAGTTCCTTTATCGGCCCGTAGTCGTTTCCCTTGTCCTTTCCTCCTAATATGAGTATTGTCGGGTTCTTCATGCTCTCGAGCGCGTACCAGCACGCGTCGACGTTTGTCGCCTTCGAGTCGTTGACATATTCCACTCCTGCCACGCGCGTCACCTTCTCCAGCCGGTGCTCTACGCCGGGGAAGTCGCCGAGGCTCTTGCGTATCACGTCCTTCCTGATGCCAGCCACCGCCGACGCCAGTCCTGCCGCGAGCGAGTTGTAGAGGTTGTGCTTTCCGGTGAGCGAGAGATACTCCTGCTCCATGTTGAACGGCACCGGCTCCTCCAGTTTGTACATGCCTTCCTCGATGTATGCTATTGATCCCTTCTCCTTCAGTTCCGAGAAAGGCAGGCACACGGCCTTTATGTCATATTTGCTGAGCTCGCGCTTTATCACCGGGTCGTCGTTCCAGTAAATGAAGGCGTCGTCGGAGGTCTGGTTCCGCAATATCCTCATCTTGGCGTCGACGTAGTTCTGCATACAGTTGTTGTAGCGGTCGAGATGGTCTGGGGTGATGTTCAGCAGCACCGCGATGTTCGCCCGGAAGTCATACATGTTGTCGAGCTGGAACGAGCTGAGTTCTATTATGTAGTACTCGTGCGGGTCTTCAGCCACCTGCAGCGCCAGTGAGTTGCCGATGTTGCCTGCCAGTCCTGCATCATATCCGGCCGTCTTGAATATGTGGTATATCAGTGACGTCGTCGTGGTCTTGCCGTTCGAGCCGGTTATGCAAATCATCTTGGAGTGGGTGTAGCGTCCGGCAAACTCAATCTCGCTGATTATGGGTATGCCCTTTGCCTTGATTTTCCTTATCATCGGGGCCTCGTCGGGGATGCCGGGGCTTTTTATCACCTCGCAGGCAGACAGTATCTTGTCCTCCGAGTGATGTCCTTCCTCCCATTCTATGCCGTGGCTGTCGAGCATCTTCTTGTAGCGGTCCTTTATCATGCCCATGTCTGACACGAACACGTCGAACCCTTCTTTCTTGGCCAGTACCGCTGCCCCCGCGCCGCTTTCGCCCGCGCCGAGAGCCACGATGCGTCTCTTCTCGTCTTTCATCTCGTGCTTATCTTATCTTCAGTGTTATTATTGTTATCGCCGCGAGGATAATCGTTGCTATCCAGAAGCGGAACGTTATCTTCGACTCATGGAACTGCCGCCTGGGCCAGTTGCGGAACACATAGCGGCTGGTCTTGTCCAGCTGTTCGTCGAGTTTGCGGAAGTTGTCGTGTATCGGCGTCGCGCGGAACACGCGGACGCGCTGCCCCTTGCGCTTCATCCTCTTGAACCAGAACGTCTGTATCATCACGCTGAGGCTCTCGACGAGGAATATGCCGCAGAGTATCGGCACGAGCAGCTCCTTGTGTATTATCACTGCGCACACGCCGATGATGCCGCCGATGGTTAGCGAGCCGGTGTCTCCCATGAAAACCTGTGCCGGGAAGGCGTTGTACCACAGGAAGCCTATCATGGCGCCGACGAACGCGCAGAGGAACACCACAAGTTCCTGCGACCCCGGTATGTACATTATGTTGAGGTAGGAGGCGTACTCCAAGTGTGAGCTGACGTATGCGAAGATGCCCAGCGCGACACCGATGATGGCGGAGTTGCCGGCGCACATGCCGTCCATGCCGTCGTTGAGGTTGGCGCCGTTGCTCACTGCCGTGACCACCACTATGGTCATTATAACGAACAGTATCCATCCGGCGGCAGTGGCGTATTCGCCCATGAAGCCCATCACCTTGGAGTAGTCAAGGTTGTGGTTCTTGACGAACGGGATTGTTGTTATCAGCGACTTCTCAAGTTCCGACTTGTGCGTCACCACAAGTTCCTGACCCTGCTTCTGCGTGCCGATGTTCTCGCGTATCTTAGCGTCGGGGCTTGCCCACAGCACGAGGCCGACAATCAGCCCTATGCTCACCTGCCCGACAATCTTGTACTTGCCCTTCAGCCCGGCCTTGTTCTTGCGGAATATCTTGATGTAGTCGTCCATGAAGCCGAGGAAGCCGAGCCAGACAGTGGTCACCATCATCAGTATGAGATATATGTTGCGCATACGCCCAAGCAGTATGACCGGCACCATGATGGCAACGATGATTATAATCCCGCCCATCGTCGGCACCCCCTTCTTCTCTACGCCGAACGGGTCGATGCTGGCGTCGCGCTGCGTCTCGGCGATTTTCCTGCGCCTCATCCATTTTATGAACTTCTCGCCGAACCATGCCGAGATGAGCAGCGATAGTATCAGCGTGAGCAGGGCGCGGAACGAAATATACGACCACAGGTGCGCCCCGGGTATGTCGAACTGTTCGAGAAACCTGAATATATAGTATAGCATAATCCGACTTTTTTTTATTCCTTTATGAACTCGCGCACCACCTCCTTGTCATCGAAGTGGTGTTTCACTCCCTTTATCTCCTGGTAGTCCTCATGCCCCTTGCCGGCAATGAGTATCACGTCGCCCTTCTGCGCCATCATACACGCCGTGCGTATTGCCTCGCGGCGGTCGGCGATTGCCACCGTCTTCTTCATCTGCTGCCGGTCGAGGCCCGCGAGCATGTCGTTGATGATGTCCTGCGGGTCCTCGAAGCGCGGGTTGTCGCTCGTTATTATCACGCGGTCGCTTCGTTCCGCCGCCTCGCTTGCCATCAGCGGCCGCTTGCCCTTGTCGCGGTTCCCGCCTGCGCCGCACACCGTGATCACCCTTCCGCGCCCGTTCATCACCTCGTGGATGGCGTTCAGCGCGTTGGCGAGTGCGTCGGGGGTGTGGGCATAGTCGATGACGGCGGTGAAACCGTCTGCCGAGCGAACCGGCTCGAGCCGCCCGCTGACACTGCCAAGCGTGCTCATCGCCACGAGAATGTCCTCCGGCTCCTCACCGAGCACGCGTGCCGTGCCATACACGGCGAGCAGGTTGCTGACGTTGAACTTGCCTATGAACTGCACGCCGACCTCATGCCCGTCAATATCGAGATACATCCCCTCGAAGTGGCACTCGATGATGCGTGCGCGGAAATTTGCCAACTGCCTCATGGAATATGTCTTCACCCTCGCCCTGGTGTTCTGGACCATCACGCTGCCGTTCTTGTCGTCGGCGTTGATTATCGCGAAACTGTCCTTGGGCAGCATGTCGAAGAACGCTTTTTTGGCGTTCCGGTAGTTCTCGAAAGTCTTGTGATAGTCGAGGTGGTCGCGCGTGAGATTGGTGAAGATGCCCACTGCGAACTTCAGCCCCCCTATGCGTTTCTGCGCTATGGCGTGGCTCGAGCACTCCATGAAGACATACTGGCAGCCGGCATCCGCCATGCGTGCGAGCAGCATGTTCAGTTCCACGGGATCCGGGGTAGTGTGGTCTGCCGGCACCGCCTCGTCCTCGATGTAGTTGCACACGGTGGAGAGCAGTCCGCACTTGTATCCCAGTTTGCGGTACATATTATATAATAATGTGGCTACGGTGGTCTTTCCGTTGGTTCCCGTGACGCCCACCAGTTTCAGTTTTTCTGATGGCTTGCCGTAGAAAGCGGTTGCGACGGGGCCAGCGGCATCCTCGGTTGACTCCACCCTGACGTATGTCACGCCGTCGGCGAGCGTGTCCGGCAGTTCCTCGCACAGCACTGCCGCCGCTCCCTGTTCCACGGCCTTTGCTATGAATTTGTGTCCGTCCACCTGCGTCCCCCTCATAGCCACGAACAAGTTTCCCGTGGCAATGCGCCGCGAGTCGATGTTCACTCCGGTAATCTCCACGCCGTCGTCACCCTTCACGGCCGCGTCCCTGATGTCTCTTAGCAACTCTCTGAGTATCATATATATGCCTTTCTTTTTCCTTCTTTTGATAAATCCTGTCATTTCGCGCTTGCGGCTGTGGCTTTTCAGCCCATCCGCAGCATACAAGCCTCGCCTTTCCTTATCTTGTGTCCCACTGGCAGGCTCTGCGAGATCACCTTGCCCCTGCCCGAGATGGAAACCCTCAGGCCGCGTTTCTCGAGCATGAAGACGGCGTCGCGCGCCCCCATTCCGGTGACGTCCGGCACCACGTCCTTGCCGTACTTCGGCGTCTCGACCATTTCGATGCGGTTGTTCCGCTGCGTGGCCTTGCCCCAGATGGGGTTGCCGTTGGCGTAGCTGCCGTCCCAGGAGGTGTTCGCCGCTATGCCCAGTTTCTCCAGCACGAGCAGTGCGGCGAGCATGTTGCCGTTCTTCACGTCAGGCACCAGGACAGACATTGCGTCCCTCGAGTCGCTCGCGTCGAGTTTCAGGTCCTTCGCCATCACGCCTTCAGATATTTTATGGAACACCTTGGCGCTCATTCCTCCTGACGCTGGATGTCCGCTCTTCTGTATGCACACGATGCAGCTGTACCTCGGCTGGTCCGACGGGAAGAAGCCCACGAAACTCAGCAGGTATCTCATCCCGCCGCTCTTGTAGCCCGACTTGCCGTGCGATATCTGCGCCGTGCCGGTCTTGCCTGCCACGCTGAACAACTGCGACCGTGCTGACTTTCCGGTCCCACGGCTCACCACATGCTCGAGCATTGTCTTTATCTTTGCCAGCGTTGCGCTGCCGCATATCTGCGGCTTCAGCACAACAGGGTCGTAGTTCGCCAACACCTCTCCGTCTTTCACCACCTGCTTGACGAACCTCGGGCGCATCATCTTGCCGCCGTTGGCTATGGCATTGTAGAATGTCAGGGTGGATATTGGCGGTATCTGCGACTCGTAGCCGATGCTCATCCACGGCAGGGCAGTCTTGCTCCAGTTGACATACTGCCCCCTGGCGTTCTTCCTCGGCATCCTGATTCGTGGCGGGGTCGCCCCGACGAGTGGTATCCCGAGGTCGCTCGCAATCCCTATCCTGCGCAGTCCCTCGACATATCTCTCCGGACGGCTGCCGTAGCACCCGTCGATCATGCGGCTGATGCCGATGTTCGAACTCACCTCGAGGGCGCGTGCCAGTGATATTGTCCCGTAGCCCCCCTTGTGCCAGTTGTGGTCTCTCATCTTCGCCCCGTGCATGTCAACGATGCCACTCCCGGTGTTTATCAGTTTCGTCGTGTCAACCAGCCCGTCGTCGAGTGCCACCATCACCGATGCCGTCTTGAAAACCGACCCCGGCTCGAGCAAGTCGCTCACGGCGTTGTTCTTCACCTCGCGGTACTGTCCGTCGGCGCAGCGTGTCATGTTCACTATTGCCTTTATGTCGCCCGTCGGCACGTCCATCACAATCGCCACGCCCACCTGTCCGTTGATTTCTTTCAGCTCGTCGATTACCGCGCGTTCGGCTATGTCCTGCATCTGCACGTCAATCGTGGTCACGATGTCGGAGCCGTCGATGGCCTCCTTCTGCATCAGCCCTATGAAGCGGCGTTTCACTTTCTGCTTCTGCATCTTCCCCGACTCGCCGCGCAGGACCGAGTCGAACGACAGTTCCAGCCCGAAGCGCGCCGAGTCCTTGGCGCCGTAGAGGTCGCCCACCGTCCTCGAGGCGAGCGACGTGAACGGGTGCTGGCGTGCGTTGAACTCCTCCTTGTGGAAACCGCCCTTGTTGCCCGGCAGGCGGAACACCGGCAGGCTTGCCACCCGTGTGTATGTGTTGTAGTCAACGCGGTATTTCCATATAGGCCAGTGGCGTGATTTCTTTGCCCTGCCTTTTTCCAGTTCGTTGCGGAACTGCGTGGCTGATTGCTCCGGGAAAATCTCGTGCAGCCCGTTGCAGATGCTGTCCATGTTCTCCACGAGCAGCGAGTCCTTGTGTTCCCCTCCTGCCTGGAAGTCCATGTATAGCTTGAACTCGGGCAGCGAGCTCGCCATGAGCTGCCCGTCGCTGCTCAGAATATTCCCCCTCACCGGCTTCACCTCCACGCTGTCCTTCTTCAGCCTGTCTGCCACCGCCATCCAGTAGTCGCGCTTCACCGTGCCGATGTACGCCGCCTTGGCTATCACGGCGAGGCTCGCCAGCACTATGAGATATGCTATTATCTTGTAGCGCGGCAGTATTTTCTTATGGTTGAACTTGCTCATTTGTTTTCTACGTTAATTATATAAGGTGGCTGGCTGGATTGCTTGAGCAGTGTGTCCTTGTTGTTCTTCAGCCTCTCCAGGACATTCGTCTCGCGGCATTTCTCCGTCAGTTCGCTTGCCGACGACAGAGCCTTGTATTTCGAGTCCTGCAGCTCCTTTGTCAGCCTGTCAATCTCCAGCAGGTCGCTCTGGCAACTGTACCTGTTGGCCACATATAGCATCGTGAACGCTACGACGAGCAATATCACCCCCACGTTGCGTTTCATGAAGTCGGCAGTGAAGAAGTCGCCTCCGAGGATTTTCCTCAGCGACAGCACTTTCGACAGCGGCTCCTCGTCCTCGCGCGCCTGTTTGCGTATCGTCAGCGCAAGTTCTTCCACTTGCTCCTCCTCCTTTTCCTTTTCCTTTTCTTTCTTCTCCCTTTCCCTTTCCTTTTCTTCTTTGTCCTTTTCCCCGTTGTCTTCCTCTTCCGTTTCCTTTTCCCACTTTACGTTTTCCTCCATCTGGCTGTCCACGCCTTCCACGGCAGACTGCGCCCCGCCGTGCTGCGTGCCGCCGTCTGTCATTTCCGTCTCCTCCGTCCCGGCATGGCCTGTGTCATCTACGGCCTCCGCGAGGATTTTGCTCTCCTTGTCTTCGTTGCTCATATCTTTTCCGCAATTCTCAGTTTCGCGCTTCTGCTGCGTGGGTTGCGCTCGGTCTCTTCTTCCCGTGGCGTTATCACCTTGTTGTTGACGAGTGCGAAGGGCGTTTCCGTGCGCCCGAAGAAATCCTGCCTGACCCTGCCCTCGGCGTTGCCTGTCTTCATAACGTTCTTCACGATGCGGTCCTCCAGCGAGTGGTAGGTGATGACCGACAGCCGCCCGCCCGGCGCAATCAGTTCGGTGGCAGCCTTCAGCATGTCCCTCAGCGCGTCCATCTCGTGGTTCACCTCGATGCGCAGCGCCTGGAACAGCCGCGCCATGTCTTTCCTCGCCCGTTCTTTCCTCATCTCCGGCCCGACTGCCTCAAGCAGGTCGCCCGTCGTTTCTATTGGCCTCTGGCTGCGGCTGCTTGCTATCGCCGCCGCTATGCGCCGCGAGTTCTTCATCTCGCCGTATATGCGGAGAATGCCGGCGAGTTCATCCTCGTCCGCGCTGTTCACGATGTCGGCGGCTGTCCTGCCTGCCCGCTTGTTCATCCTCATGTCGAGCGGCGAGTCGAAGCGGAACGAGAAGCCGCGTGTCTCGTCGTCGAAATGGTGGCTCGAGACGCCGAGGTCGGCTATCAGGCCGTCTATCGCCTCCACCCCGTAGTATCTCATCCAGTTCTTGAGAAACCTGAAGTTGCTTCTCACGAACGTGAACCGCGACGTGTCGAGACCCGCTGCGTTCCTCTCCGCGTCGGCATCCTGGTCAAAGCCGTACAGGTGCTCGCCCCCGGTGAAGCGCGACAGTATCTCGCGGCTGTGTCCTCCTCCGCCGAAAGTCACATCCACATAGATGCCACCCCGGTGTATGTTCAGCCCGTCAATGCTTTCGGCAAGCAGCACGGGGGTGTGATAGCCTGACGCCTGCACGACGGCCTTGTCCTTTCCGGCGAATGCCTCATTTATGCCTTTCCTCTCTTTACGCATCGGCGTTGCTGTTTTTATTGTCGTCCGCTGTTTCTTTCCCCTCCGGCGACGCGTGGCGCGCGTATATTGCCGCTTGCCTGCCGCACCTGCCTTGCCGGCTGTCATTCCGCAGCGTTTATCTCCTTCCCTGACATCATCTTGCCGAACAGTTGCGAGAACTCCTCCGGCTCTACGAACTGACTTTCAAGCTCTGCCACGTCCCACATCTCGATGGTGTTGCGCACGCCGATGAACCTGACGCTCTGGCTGATGCCTGCCATCTGAAGGTAGCGCCTCGGCACGAGGAAACGGCCGTTGCCGTCAAGTGTCACAACTTCCACCATCGACACGAACTGACGGTAAATCTGTTGCTCCGCCCTGTCCCATCTCCCGAGGCGGCTTTCCATGGCATCCATCTCCGCGTTCCAAACGCTCTCGGGGTACAGCACGATGCACTTCTGGTGAGGGTCCATGCGCATGACGAGGCTCTCATCGCCGGATGACTGAAGCACCCTGCGGAAAACGGCCGGCAGGAAGGCTCTGCCCTTCGCGTCGACCTTTGCCTCTATGTTGCCCAAAAATCTCATGCGTTCTTATTTATAATTACCTCGGGGCAAAGATACACATTTTACTCCACTTTCCGCCACTTTCCGCCACAAATGTGATAAAATGTTTTTATTTTAGTATTTGTTAACAAACGCTTGCCTCGTGCTTGTGTGTTTGAAAACAGCCTCCGTTTGTTTGCATGAGTATTAAATATCCTTTAAGTTAATGTTTTTTTTTCATTTTTCCCTTGCAAAAGTAATGCCCGTTCAAAAAAAAAACGTATTTTTGCAAATAGTTTTTATGAAAATGGGAGAGGTAACAGAGAAAACCATAGACGTAGGTGAAATACTAAAGGGCAAGATGGGAGCGAAAGCGAAACTCGTCCCACGCCCTTTGGTCTCGTGGTTGAGGAAAATAATTCACCAGGACGAGGTGAACAAATTCCTCTGGGACAGCCGCGGGCTCACCGGGACGCCGTGGCTTGATGCGGTCGTGCGCTACCTTGACATGACCCTTGAGACCGAAGGGGAGGAAAACCTGCCACCGAAAGACGACGGGAAACTTTACACCTTCGTCAGCAACCACCCACTCGGGGGCATCGACGGCGTGGCGCTCGGCTCCATAATCGGGCGGAGATACGACGGCCGCTTCCGCTATCTCGTCAACGACCTGCTGATGAACCTGCCGGGACTCGCGCCACTGTGCATACCCATAAACAAGACCGGGAGCCAGGCCCGCAGCTTCCCGGAGATGGTGGAGGCTGGCTTCAGCAGCGACAACCACATACTCATGTTCCCCGCCGGGCTGTGCTCGCGCAGGATAAACGGGCAGATAAGGGATCTCAGGTGGAAAAAGACATTCATATCGAAGAGCGTGGAATACAAACGCGACGTGGTGCCGATACACTTCGGGGGGCAAAACTCCGCCTTCTTCTACCGCCTCGCCAACTTCAGCGACAAGTATGTGAAGAAAGTAAACATCGCGATGCTGTTCCTCGTTGACGAGATGTACAAGAACGTCCATGGCAAATTCCTTGTCAAGTTTGGCAAGCCAATACCCTGGCAGACCTTCGACAAGTCAAAAACACCGATGGAATGGGCAAAATACGTCTATGAACGCGTATATGAGCTATGAAATAATTTTCAATGGAAATGGAGCAAGACATCATCAGCCCTGTGAGCCGCGAACTACTGAAGGCGGAGCTGACGCACGACAGGCAACTCAGAATGACAAACAAGAGCCATAATGAAATATACATCATAACGGCTCACGACTCACCGAACACAATGACGGAGATCGGGCGTTTGCGCGAGATCGCTTTCCGGGAAGCTGGCGGGGGAACGGGAAAAAGCATGGATGTCGACGAGTTCGACACCTGCGAAAACTGTTACAAGCAGCTGATTGTGTGGAACCCGGAGGCAGAGGAGATAATCGGAGGATACCGATACATGTGCGGGACCGACTGGGTGCTCGACGGCGACGGGCAGCCGCTGCTCGCAACGAGCCACATGTTCCATTTCTCCGACCGATTCCTAAACGAATACATGCCGTACACAATCGAGCTGGGGCGGTCGTTCGTGTCGCTCGAATATCAGAACGTGCAGCGGAACAGCAAGAGCATCTTCGCGCTCGACAACCTGTGGGACGGGCTCGGAGCACTGACGGTGATTATGCCGGACGTGAGGTATTTCTTCGGCAAGATGACCATGTACCCATCATACATACGACGCGGGAGGGACATGATACTGTATTTCCTGAGAAAGCATTTCAGCGACAAGGAACATCTCATAACACCGATGAAACCGCTCGTTATCGAGACTGACGAGGCGGAACTGGCGACCCTCTTCTGCGAGAAGAACTTCAAGGCAGACTACAGGATTCTCAACAGGGAGGTCAGGAAAATGGGCTACAACATACCGCCGCTCGTCAACGCATACATGAACCTCAGCCCGACGATGAAACTTTTCGGCACGGCGATAAACAACGGCTTCGGCGACGTGGAGGAGACAGGCATACTCATCGCGGTGGACGAAATACTCGAGGATAAGCGCATACGCCACATCGACTCGTTCATAAGGGAACACCCCGAGGCTCTGAAAATAACGAGCGGCGCAAACAACATAATCTACAAGAGCAGCAAGGCGTGACCCGATGAAATGCGCCTCCGTGCTACAATTGACGGCCTTTGGCTGACCAATCACGCCGTGTTTGCTGACCAATCACGGCGTATTTGCTGACCAATCACGCCGTATTTGCACCGCAATCACGCCGAATTTGCGATGATGTTCAGGGTGGGCCGCAGCGCCGCATCATACCAGCGGCAGTGCCATCCCGTTTATCTTCTGGTATATTTCGAGGGCATAAACATCGGTCATGCCGCTGACGTAGTCTAAAACGGCCATGATGCGTTTCTCGAGGTCGGGCGAGTTGATGTCGTACTGGCTGCCCACGCGGTTCAGCAGTTGCCGCGAGTAGAAGCGGTCAGGGTATATAGCGGCCTCTGTGAATGTCCCCATCAGTGTGTCGATAATCTTGTAGCCGCTCAACTCCACATCCAGCACGGGCTTGCTGTTGTATATCTTCCCGCACGATGTCTCGTTGCATTTCATGTATGCCGCGCGCTGCTTTTCGCTGATTCCATCGATGAGAGAACCTCTGAAAGAACCTTCCATTATCTTATCCTCGTTGGCCATGAAAGTGTCAACGCAGCATTTCTCAAGCAGCCCTATGACCCTTGCGCGCATATACACCACCTTTTCGTTGTCGTCTGTTATGCCATCGTCCCTCACCCGCTGCCTTATCCTGTCCTGCGTCTCGCCGTCGAAGAACCCGAGCAGCAGTTCGCTCGTCTCCTCGAAAGTGAGTATCTTCAGTTTGTGCGCGTCCTCAATGTCCATCACCTCGTAGCAGATGTCGTCGGCCGCCTCGACGAGATATACCAACGGGTGGCGCGCATACGACACACCTTCTGCGCCATTCCCGCCGCCATCTTGCCGCATGCCGTTTGCCGGCAGTTGCGGAATGCCGAGTTCGGCGGCAATCTTGCGGTAGGTGGGCATCTCCTCATGGAAGAACCCGAACTTGCCTTTCCTTCCCGCGCGTGTCGATGAAACGGGGTATTTCACTATCGATGCCAGTGTGGTGTATGTCATCACGAAGCCGCCCTCGCGCCGTCCGCAGTATCTGTGGGCGAGCAGCCGGAACGCGTTGGCATTCCCCTCGAAGTGGGTCAAGTCTGCCCATGCCTCCGGCGACACCATGTCGCGTATGTGTTTTCCTCCCCCCTCGGTGAAGAAAGCCTGAATGGCCTTCTCGCCGGAGTGGCCGAACGGCGGGTTTCCCATGTCGTGGGCAAGACACGCCGTGCTGACTATGGTGCCTATTTCCGGCAGCATCGTGCCGGTGAAATGGCTGTTTCCTGCGATTATGCGGGCTGCGACGTCGTTGCCGAGCGACATTCCCACGCTTGCCACCTCGAGCGAGTGGGTGAGGCGGTTGTGTACGAAGATGCTGCCCGGCAGCGGGAACACCTGCGTCTTGTTCTGCAGTCGGCGGAACGGGGCGGAGAAGATGAGCCGGTCGTAGTCGCGCTTGAACTCCGTCCTGTCGTCATATCTCTCCCTGTGGCATTGCTCCTGCCCGAGCCTCTTGTTGGTTATAAGTTTTGTCCATTCCATAATTTTATTGCCTTGCAAATGACTCATGCACATGCAAAAGTAATATAAAATGCAGTAAATTCGAATAAAATAGCATTTAAAATTTCACAATGCAATCTTTATTTTGTATTTTTGCACGTTAATAGCGCATAGGAGGCGATACTCCGCGAATTAAGGAAATTATACAGTTAAGATGACAAAGGTAAGAGTCTTGAACAAGGGGCGGCAGCCGCTCCCCGCTTATGCCACACCGCAGAGCGCCGGTATGGATTTGCGTGCAGACATTGATGAGCCGGTGACGCTGCGCCCTATGGAGCGGCGGCTTATCCCGACGGGGCTGCACATCGCGCTCCCGGCGGGCTTCGAGGCGCAGATACGTCCGCGCAGCGGGCTGGCGCTGAAGCACGGCGTTACGGTGCTCAACACCCCCGGCACGGTGGATGCCGATTACCGTGGCGAGCTGATGGTACTGCTGATAAACCTCGGCGACCGCGACTTCGTGGTGAACGCCGGTGAGCGTATTGCCCAGATGGTGATAACAAGGCACGAAAATGCCGATTTCATCATAGTTGAGGAACTCGACGAGACGGAACGCGGCGAGGGCGGTTACGGTCATACTGGAGTGAGGTGAATGATGGGAAGACACATTGCTGACAAATTGCGTGTGGCGCGGCGCGCGGCGGTTGTTGCCGCCGTGGCTGCGTTTGCCGCCGCCGCCGTTTCGTGCGGCTCGCCGCAGACAATATCCGTGAGGCAGGCCATGGGACGTGGAAAGAGCGTGGTGGCGCCGGCGCTGAGTCACAACGACCAGATGCGCCTCAAGTATTTCTACTTCGAGGCAATGTCGCAGCAGGCAATGGGCAACTATGACGCCGCCTTCGACCTGCTGGGCCATTGCCTCACGATAGACCCCAATGCCGCAGAGGTGTATTTCTCCATCTCTTCCTACTATGCCGGACTGGGACGCGACAGCATGGCGATGCAGGCGATGGAGCGTGCCGTGGTGCTGAACCCGGAGAACGAGGTGTATATAGAGCGGCTCGCCGTGTCGTACATCAACACCCGCAACTATGACAGGGCGGCTGACGCCTACGAGCGGCTCTATGCCGCCAGCCGCAGCCGCACCGACGTGCTCGGGATCCTGGCGCAGCTCTACAACCAGCAGAAGAAATATGACAAGATGGTCGGCGCGCTCGAAAGGCTGGAACAGGCGGAGGGCAGCAACGAGCAGATAACGCTGTCGAAGATGTATGCCTTCTCGATGAAAGGGGACAAAAAAGCCGAATTCAACGCGCTGAAACAGCTCGCTGACAAATACCCCAACGACCTGAACTACCGCGTTATGATGGGCAACTGGCTGCTCAAGAACGGGCGCGAGGACGAGGCTCTCGACGAATATGACTCGGTGCTGGAACAGGAGCCGGACAACGTGTCGGCGCAGATGTCGATGCTCGACTACTATAAGAAACAGGGCGAGGACTCCCTGGCGCAGGCAATGGTGGAGCGCGTGCTCGTGAGCAACAAGACACCGGCGAAAAGCAAGATACAACTGCTGCGGCAGGTGGTTGACGAGAACGAGCGGGCCGGGGCGGGAAGCATGGAGATAATACGCCTCTTCAAGCGGGTGCTCGCCGAGCCGCAGGAGACACCGGACATGGCGGAGCTGTATGCCGGCTACCTGAAACTGAAGGAATATCCGCAGGATTCGGTTGACGCGGTGCTGCGGAAGGTCTTGGACATAGCGCCCGACGAGAAGGGCGCGAGGACACAGCTGATTATGTCGGCATGGGAAAAGAAAGACTACGACCGCGTGCTTGACCTGTGCCGCACGGCGCAGCAGTATAGTCCTGACGAAGTGATGTTCTTCTATTTCATGGCGATGGCATACAACCAGCAGGACAGTATTGACGAGGCTCTCGGGACGGCAAGCCGTGGAGTGGCGGTGGCGGACGATGGCAGCAACAAGGAACTGGTGTCCGACCTCTACGGGCTTATGGGCGAACTGTATCATGTGAAAGGCATGGAAAGGGAGGCCTTCGAGGCGTATGACAAGTGCCTTGAGTGGAACGGCGAGAACACGGGATGCCTTAACAACTACGCGTATTATCTCAGCCTCACCGGGAAAGACCTGAAGAGGGCGGAGCAGATGAGCTACAAGACGCTGAAGGCGGAGCCGAACAACGGCATATTCCTCGACACCTACGCATGGATTCTGTTCATGGAGGGACGCTACGGTGAGGCAAAGGAGTATATCAAACGGGCAATGGAGAACTACGACGCGCCGAGCGCCGACGTGATCGAGCATGCCGGTGACATATTCTGGAAGTGCGGGGAGCACGCCGCCGCCGTGGAATACTGGCAGAAGGCCGTTGATGCCGGGGGGGACGGCCCGGCGCTGATAAAGAAACTGAAACAGAAAAAATATTTTGAGAAATGAAGATAAAGGCAATTGCGCTCAACACCATCGCGGCAGCGGCCATAATGGCCATGGCTGCCTGCGGGACGACAAAGACAATAACCGGCACGCCGGCGAAACCCGTGACGAATGCTGTCGCGGACACCGAGGCGGCGCGGCTGAATTTCGTGCGCAGCGTGTCTGACCGTGCCGTGGCGCAGAGGAACATCACCGCAAAACTGAAGTTCAGGGTGAGGAAAGGGGCAAGGGACGTGTCGGTGGGCGGCTCGCTCTATATGCGCCGCGACGACGTGATACGCATACAGCTGACACCGATGGGACTGTTCGAGGCAGGGCGCATAGAACTCACAAAGGACTATGTGCTGATTGTGGACAGAGTCAACAAGCAGTACCTGAAGGCCGGTTACGACAAAGTGGAGTTCCTGAGGCGCAACGGACTGAATTTCTATTCGCTGCAGGCTCTCTTCTGGAACCAGCTGTTCATCCCGGGCAGTGACCACCTGCGCGACTCGGAACTCAAGGCGTTTGGCGTGAAAATCCTCCCGCAGGCCGTTTGCAGCATAATAGAATTGGGAAGGGACCGCATGGAATATAAATGGCAGGCCGACAACAGGTCGTTCGAGATCAGGCAGGCCGACGTGGCATACTCGAGCGGAGACAAGGGAAAGACCTTGCTGCAGTGGAAATACGAAACGTTCCGGAACTTCGCAGGGCGCACCTTCCCGTCGCAGATAACGATAACCGGAACGTCGCCGGCGCTGAGGGGCGGGCAGAGCATCAGCATAGAACTGTCGCTCGACAGGCTGAACAACAACAGCAACTGGGAGCCACGCACGCAACTGTCTTCCAAGTACGAGGCAGTGACGGCAGAGGAAGTGTTGAACAAAATAATGAGCATGTGATGAAAAGACTGATACTCGTTTTCGCCATGGCGGCGCTCGCGCTCGCCCCGCACGCACAGCAGAGGAAAGGCACGCAGGGTGCGAAACCGCGCACGCAGCAGACAAGGCGCGCAACGGCGCGGCAGCGGCAGCAGGGGAGCGCGAGGAAACAGACGGGGAACAAGAAGAACGCCAGGCAGCGGAAAAGGCAGGGAAAAGCCAACAAGCAGAACTACAGCACGAAGGAAATCCGGGGGCTGCAGGACCAGCGGTCGCAGGTGAGGAAGAACATAAGGGAACAGGAGAAGAAACTGCAGGCCAACAAGACCGACGTGAAGAACAGGCTGGACAACCTCGTGAGGCTGAACAGCGAGATAGAGACGCGGAAGCGCAGCATCGACGACATACAGGGCGAGATAACGAAGATCAACGGCAACATGGATCTTCTGCGCTCGCAGCTTGCAACGCTCAACCTGCAACTGGAGGAGCGCAAGCAGAAATACATCAACCTGATGAGGTATGTGGCACGCCACCGTGGAGTGCAGGACCAGTTGATGTTCATCTTCAGCGCGGGCAGCCTGCCGCAGATGTACCGCCGCCTGCGCTTCGTGCGCGAATATGCCGCTTACCAGCGGGCGCAGGGCGAGATGGTGAAGGAGAAACAAGACCAGATAACGGGCAAGCAGCGGGAACTGGCAAAGCATAAGAGCGACAAGAATTTACTCCTGTACAAAGGCAGGAAGGAGCACGCCGCGCTCGAGGGACAGCAACAGGAGCAGCAGAAGGTCGTCGCCTCGCTGCAGCAACAGCAGAAAACGATACAGTCGGTGCTGGCAGACCAGAGGCAGAAAGACGCGCAGCTGAACGCCATGATCGACCGGCTCGTGGCCATAGAGGTGGCAAAGGCCAAGGCAAGGGCAGAGGAGGAGGCCCGCAGGAAAGCCGCCGCAGCCGCCGCCGAAAAGAAGAGGCGCGAGGAGGAACTGGCACGCAAGAAGGCTGCGGCAGAGGCTGCCGCGCGCGAGAACGCGCGTCGCCTGGCGGAGGCGAAGGCCGCCGAGGAGAGGGCGAGGGCAGAGCAGAGGGCGGCAGAAAGCAAGAGCGCCGAGGAGAAGGCAAGGGCTGAGCACGCGGCGCGTGTCGCCGGGGAGAACCGCCGCGCGATAGAACGCAAGGCGCGGGCAGACGAGGAACGCTCGGCAAGGGAGGTGGCACGCGCAGACCGTGAGAGCAAGGCTGCCGCGACAATGGCGACGGCAGACCGCAGGCTGAGCAGCAATTTCGAGCAGAACCGTGGGCGGCTGCCAATGCCGCTGTCCGGACGCTGCCGCATAGTCAGCCGTTTCGGGCAATATAATGTTGAGGGACTGCGCAACGTGACGCTCGACAACAAGGGCATCAACATACAGGGACAGCCGGGGGCTGCGGTGCGAAGCGTGTTCAACGGGGAGGTGAGCGCCGTGTTCAGTTTCGGCGGGACGAATGTCGTCATGGTGCGCCACGGAAACTACATATCGGTGTATTGCAACCTGCGGTCGGTGAGCGTGAGCCGTGGCCAGCAGGTCAGGACCGGGCAGTCGCTCGGCACCGTCGGCGCGGACAACATACTTCAGTTCCAGTTGCGCAGGGAAACCACAAAACTGAACCCCGAGTCATGGCTCGGCAGGTGATGCCACCGGCGTGCGCGCCGCTTGCCGCGCGCACCTGGCGGCACGGCAAGTCAAATTGACACCTGTGCCGTGAGGTATATCTCGCGTGGGCGGAGCTGGTAGCGTGAGGTTGACGACGACACCCCGCCATACGAGGTGATGATGTATTCGCGGCGGTCGAACATGTTGCGCAACTCCGCCGACAGCCGCACCTTTTTCATCCTCCACACCACCGAGGCGTCGGCAAGCAGCGTGTTGAGCGTCGGCGAGGACTGCAGCTCGTTGTGGTAGTGAACGCCAGACAACGAAAGGTCAACCGCGCCTATCGTCGCCGTCAGCGACAGGCTCTGCCGCCAGTTCCACAGCGTCTGCAACGATATGTCATCCGTCCTGGTGTGTGATGCCGAGAATGATGCGTCGTAACTCACCTGACACCACGATGGCGAGAATATCAGGCTCGGCATCATCCTCACCGTACTGCTTCTGTAGCCGGTGGCTCTGTCGGCAGACAGTTGTTTCCCCCTTGCGTCGGTGTAGTCCACGTTCAGCCCTGCCTTCAGGTGCAGGTCGAACCATCCCTTTGACAATCCGGCGTTCATGTTGAGTGTGCCGTTGTCGCTTCTCCTCTCCACGATCCTGTAAACATATTCCCCGTTTTCTATCTGCATGTCGCTCATAGTGTTGAGCCATGCGTGGGAATAGTTCGCGCCAAGCGTGCAGAAGAACTCCGTTATCGGTCGCTTGTATGTGTAGCTTAGGCCTGATGCCATGACCGTTGTGCGAGGTATCGTGCCGTCGTTGACCGTCACTGTGCGGTAGTCGCTGCGGTGTCTCGTCATGGCGAATGAGGCCAGGTCGCCCGTGGTTCTTGATGCCGTGACGTATGCAAACATGTTTGACCGGTTGCCTTTCTTCACGTTGAGGCTTATGTTGGGCGACGTGTCCATGAATGACCGGTGGCGGCTGGCATAAAGTTCCCACGACACGGGTACGGAGAACCGCCATGTGGCAATTCCCCTGCGTATCTCGTGGTAGGGGCTGGCGTATATTGAGAAGCGCGTGTTGCCGCCGTCAGCGTTGAGATAGTAAGCCTTGAAGCCGGCATCCACCGATGATGTGGTTAGCGAGCGGTTTCTCGTCAGTTTCGCGCTGTTGTTGGTGTAGCACACTGTCGTGTTGATTTTGTCCTCCACGCCGTTCACCGTCAGCCTTGACGGCGAGTGCAGAAATTCCGCCACGGAGGAAATGCCGAGCGAAAAGCGTTCGTTGGCAAACGTCTGTCCGAAGGAGTGCAGCAGGCTCACCTCGGGCGTTTTCACCTCTTGCCGCAGAGGCTTCCCGTTTGAGGTGTCAAGCGTCGCGTTGCCCCTGCTCTGCGACACGCAGGCTCTCATGTAGTGGTTTCCGTAGGTCTTATCCTCGTTAATGTTCCTGTCATAGTCGACATACACCCTGTCGCTGCTTATGTGCGTGCGCTTTTCCTCGCTTGTCGTTGCCGGGGTGTCCTCGTTGAGGTAGTAGTTCGCCACGTTGGACGTCGTCTGACGTTCCGTCGTGTGCAGGTAGCCTGCCGACATACGCGTCTCTCCGTCCCTCTTGTTCTTCCTCACACGGTTAATGTTCCAGTCGTGCGAGTTGTTGAACCTCAGCCTCTCGTCGTCTATGGGCGCGCTCAGTGACGGGGTGTGGAACCATTGCGGCATGCTCGTCTCTGGCTCGTGCGTCATCATTGACATCCTTGCCAGGAGATTGCCTGACACGCTCAGGTCTTTGCCCGTGTGGTCATATTCCATGTCATACATCAGCTGCCGCTTCTTCCCAATCTGCATCACATGGGCCTTTACGCCCGCCGTAGACTCCTTCATGGGAAACCGCGCGAGCGCCGCCGGCGTGATGGTGGGCAGCAGTTTGTCGCGTGCCTCGTCCTTCAGGTTGATGTTCATCGCCACGTCGTCCGAGTAAACCTTGCCCTGCAGCGCCTTCACGGGCTGGTCGTGCTCTATCACGTCCGCGCTCTTCACGTCCTTCGCCTTTATGTTCTCGTTGAGCTTGTCGTATTTCCCGCCTGTGAGGTCGAGCCCCTCCACGGTGAAGCGGCTCACCGCCTTTCCGTTGACGCTCACCTCGCCGTTCTTTGCCACCGACACCCCGGGCAGTTTCTTCAGCACGTCCTTCAGCGAGTTGTCGCGCCCGTCGGCAAACCGCGTCAGGTCGTAGGTCATGGTGTCTGCCATGTTCGTTATTGGCCTGCCGCTGACGAATACCTCCTCCAACTTGAACTCATCCTGCGTCATGTCCACCGTCACCTCCCTCGCGCCGCCTGTCGGCACCACGCGCTTGCCATAGCCGAGGTAGGACACCGACAGGCGGTCGTCCTTCTCGATGCTGTTCGCTTTGAGGTGGAAGCGTCCCTTTGCGTCAGTCTTGGTGAAAGTCAGCGGCTTGCCGTGGCGCAGCAGCGTGACGCTCGCCATCCCGAGGCCCGCCTTTGTCAGCGAATCCCTCACCGTGCCGCTCACGGTGGTCTGCGCGCTGACTGCCGTGAGGCACGCCAGGAAAATGCACAGCGCGGCAAAACGTCTCGTGCTCATCTCTCAATCGGGTTGTATGGTATCGCCGGCATCTTGTCGAGTTTGTTCCCGTGCTCGTCCTGAATGGTTATCGTGCCGTTCGGGACTGTCGCCATGAAGAAGGCGAGCGGGTCGTCGTGGTACCGCTTGTAGAGTTTGTTCAGCGACTTCTTGTCTATCTTCTCGTGTTTCTTTCCCGTATAGACGAGCGGCTCGCCCGGCCGTCCTTTCCTTATGCCGGTTATCTCGAAGCGGTATTGCTGCTCAGAGTCGCAGGCGCGGAGTATGAGTCCCGGCAGTCCGCACAGTTTCCACGGGCCCTCGCCGAGCGGTATGTCCCCGGCATACCATGCCCGCCACTTGCGCCCACGGAAGTCGGCTTCCGCCATGTTGCACTGATGCCCCATGATGGTCGCCGTGCTGTCCGGCACCAGCTGCCATGCCGGCTCCTCCACCTTCTCCATGCAGGCATACTTGTCTGACATGACCTTTTCAAGGAGAGTATATTGCCCTGCACTGGGGTAGTTCTTGTATAGTTTCCACGATGTTGCGTTGTTTCCGCTGAACTCAGTGCCGTTCCGCTTCAGCACCTCGATGTTTGCCGAGTCCGCCAGATACTTGTCGAAACTGTAGAAGAGTGTCGCCTTGCCGCCTATTTGCAGCATCATGTGGTCTGTGGTGTACTTGTACGGGGTCTTGTCCACGTTTTTCACAAACTCCATGTTGTAGTTAACCACATAGTTTACGACGTCGCAGGTGTCCCAGTCCGTGTAGTCGTCAGCACTGAAAATCGAAATCTGCGCGCTTGCGGTTGTTCCCACGGCAAGAAGCACGATGGCAGTAAAAAAATTTCTCATAAATGATACGTTTGAAAGATTAATGCCACAAAAGTAGTTGAAAGGCAGGCAAGCGCCGCATCCGCAGTGCAAAAAGATATTAATTTTATGTTTCCTTTGCACGCGCAGCGCGCAGCAACACTTTTATTAACACACATCCTATGCCGCCGGCAAAAATTATTTTGCCAGCCAATATCTTGCATCTTTGACAAATTATTCTTAATTTTGCGGAGTAATAACAGGAGGAGTATATAATAATAAAGGAATTGCGTCATGAACAAAAGATACCATCTTTCGGCACTCATACACCGCCAGGCCGAGAAATACGGCGACCGTCAGGTGCTGATATACCGCGACTTCGGCAGCCTCAAGTGGAAGTCGATGTCGTGGAACAGTCTGTCGCAGCGCGTCAGGCAGGTGTCAAACGCGATGCTGAACCTTGGCATCGGCGTGCAGGAGAATGTCGGCGTGTTCTCGCAGAACTGCGTGCAGTACCTGTACACCGACTTCGGCGCGTTCGGCATCCGCGCCGTCACGGTGCCTTTCTATGCCACGAGCAGCGAGCAGCAGATACAGTATATCGTAAGCGACGCGCAAATCCGCGTGCTGTTCGTCGGCGAGCAGGAGCAGTATGACAAGGCACAGCGCGTGCTGCCGCTTTGCCCCTCGCTCGAGCGTCTCGTCATTTTCGACCGCTCTGTGAGGATAAGGCAGCACGACGCGAGCGCGATTTATTTCGACGACTTTATGAAGCTGGGCGAGAACTGCCCGCGTCAGCCGGAGGTGGACAACCTCTACCGGCAGGCCAACGACGACGACCTCGCCAACATACTCTACACCAGCGGCACGACGGGCGACTCCAAGGGCGTGATGCTTTCGCACGGACAATATGCCGCAGCCATCGAGGCAAACTCGAAGGCGGTGCCGGTGGGCGAGGATGACCGCGTGATGATGTTCCTGCCGATCACGCACATCTTCGAGCGGGGATGGGACTTCTACTGCCTCAGCCGTGGCGCGACAATCATCGTCAACACATACCCCAGGGAGGTGCAGCAGTCCATGAAGGAGACACATCCCACCTGCATGTCGGCAGTGCCGCGCTTCTGGGAGAAGGTGTATATCGGCGTAAGGGAGAAGGTGGAGACCTCCGGGGGGGTGAGGCGCAGGCTGTTCAAGAAGGCACTGGCCGTCGGGAGGAAACACAACATCGAATATATCAGCCGGGGGAAGAAGCCACCGCTCGCGCTGTCGGCACAGTACAAACTGTTCGACAAGGCAATATTCTCACTCGTCAGAAAGCAACTCGGCCTCGAGAACGCCCACTTCTTCCCCACCGCAGGCTCGTATGTCAGCACCGAGGTGGAGGAATTCGTACACTCGGTAGGGCTGTGGATGATGGTGGGATACGGCCTCACCGAGAGCCTCGCCACCGTGTCTAACGACCATCTCGGGATGCCGTACACCATAGGCAGCGTGGGCAGGCCCATAGAAGGGCTCGAGATAAAGATCGGGGAGAACGACGAGATACTGCTCAAGGGCCCGACGATAACAAAGGGCTACTACAAGCGCGACGCGCTGAACCGCGAGTCGTTCACCGGGGACGGCTTCTTCAGGACAGGCGACGCAGGGTATCTCAAGGACGGGGAACTCTTCCTAAAGGAACGCATCAAGGAACTGTTCAAGACATCGAACGGCAAGTACATCTCGCCGCAGATGGTAGAGTCGAAACTGCTCGTGGACAAGTACATCGACCAGATAGCAGTCATCGCCGACCAGCGCAAGTATGTGTCCGCCCTCATCGTGCCAGACTTCGTGCTGCTGGAGGAGTACGCGCGGGAATACGACATACCGTTCAAAAAACGCGGAGACCTGTGCCGCAACCCGAAGATAATGAATATGATTAAGGAGCGCATAGACACTCTGCAGCAGCAGCTGGCCGGCTACGAGCAGATAAAACGCTTCACACTCATCCCGCACAACTTCACAATGGAGGCCGGCGAACTCACCAACACGCTGAAAATCAAGCGCAGGGTGCTTGCCAGGAACTATGCGGCGGAGATAGAACAAATGTACGAGGAGTGATTTTTTTGTAACAGATAACATGTAACATTGCCCCGTGGCGGCGCATCGAGTGCGCGGCAGGGGCGCACAGACAATATGATAACAGCAGAGCAACTGAAAGACGTGTTGCGGAGAGCCGATGACCTGAACCGTTACCTCGACATCGACCGCAAGAGGATAGAATATGAGGAGGAGGAACTGCGCACGCAGGCTCCCGACTTCTGGGAGGACCCGAAGCGCGCGCAGGCGCAGATGAAGAAGGTAAAGGACATCAAGCGGTGGCTGGACGACTACCAGCAGGCGCGCAGCATGGCAGACGAACTGAGGCTGGCGGTGGACTTCTACCACGAGGAGATGGTAACGGAGCAGGAGGTTGACGAGGACTACCGCAAGGCGATAGAGGCCATCGAGAACCTCGAGCTGAAGAACATGCTGCGCCAGAAGGAAGACCCGATGGACTGCGTGCTGAAAATCAACTCGGGGGCAGGCGGCACCGAGAGCCAGGACTGGGCCGCCATGCTGATGCGCATGTACATGCGGTGGGCCGAGGCTAACGGATACAAGGTGACAATCTCAAACTTGCAGGACGGCGACGAGGCAGGCATCAAGAGCGTGACGATGGAGATAGAGGGGGGCGAATATGCCTACGGATACCTCAAGAGCGAGAACGGGGTGCACCGACTCGTGAGGGTGTCGCCGTTCAACGCGCAGGGCAAGCGCATGACGTCGTTCGCGTCGGTGTTCGTCACGCCGCTCGTCGATGACACCATCGAGGTGTATGTCGATCCGGCAAAACTGTCGTGGGACACGTTCCGCAGCAGCGGCGCGGGAGGGCAGAACGTCAACAAGGTGGAGTCGGGGGTGCGCCTGCGCTACTGGTACACAGACCCCGACACAGGCGAGGAGGAGGAAATACTCATCGAGAACACCGAGACGCGCGACCAGCCGAAGAACAAGGAGAAGGCACTCGTGCTGCTCAAGTCGCAACTCTACGACCGCGCGATGAAGAAACGCATGGAGGCGCAGGCAAAGATAGAGGCCGGCAAGAAGAAGATAGAGTGGGGGTCGCAGATACGCAGCTATGTCTTCGACGACCGCCGCGTGAAGGATCACCGAACCAACTACCAGACATCTGACGTTGACGGCGTGATGGACGGCAAGATCGACGGCTTCATCAAGGCATACCTGATGGAGTTCCACGAGACCGGGGGCGACTGAAAGCCGGTGGGCGCAGCGCGTGCCGAAGCGACATGAGATTGATGACAAAACCTTAAAACAGATACAACTATGAGCCAGAAAAGAAAAATGCAGCGTGCCGCACGCAGGGAAAGGGAGGAGAAGCAGGCAAAGAACGTGGTGAAATGGATTTTCGGAGTGTTCGTGCTTGTTGCCGTGGCAGCACTCATTTATGTCGCCTTAATGTAAGTGACACAGTATGAGTGGGTTTGAGATAGAGCGCAAGTTCCTCGTCAGGGGCGACGGCTTCAAGATGCAGGCAGAGTCGAGCAGCCATATAAGGCAGGGCTACATACTCAGCGGCGACGGGCGCACAGTGAGGGTGAGGACGCGCGACGGGCGCGGTTTCCTCACCATAAAGGGCCCCGCGGGCAACGGAGGGCTGGCGCGATATGAGTTCGAGAAGGAGATAACAGCCGACGAGGCGGAGCACCTCATGCAGATGTGTGAGCCGGGAGTGGTTGACAAGCGGCGGTACATCGTGCCGTTCCACGGGCATGTGTTCGAGGTTGACGAGTTCTTCGGCGACAACGACGGGCTGGTGTTCGCCGAGGTGGAGCTGGGCAGCGAGGACGAGGCCTTCGACAAGCCCGACTTCATCGGGCCGGAGGTGACGGGCGACAGGCATTTCTACAACTCAAACCTCAGACGTATGCCTTACCGGCTCTGGTGCGCCGCCATGCCAGAAGAGTACCGGCACAGGCGGCAAGGATGACACCTGCGGCATCGGCGGCAAAGTCGAGCCATTCGCCGCTGCGCCGTCCGCCGGTGCAGTATGCCTGGAGCAACTCGATGACACCGCCCATTATTATCGGTGCCGCGAAGGCAAAGGCGAACAGCCGGCGCGGAGAGATGCGCCGGTGCCTTAAAAGGTATTCAAGCCATATCACGCCGCAAGTCACGCCATACATTGCCACATGGGTCCACTTGTCTATAAGCGACACGTCGTCGAGCGGCGTTTCCGGGACATCTATGAAACAGAGAACCCATATCGCGGCGATGAGAAGCAGCGATACGGGATATTTCTTTGGATAAGCCTTGATCATTTGGAATTGTTGTAACTTCATGGCGCAAAATTACGAAAATATATCCGCATGACGGATTATTGTGCCATGTTTTATTTTGAGCATCAGATTATTTTTGTAAATTTGTACTCGTAATTCCGTACAGCATTAACGACGCTACGCACGCTGGTGAAATGCCGCCGCGCGCGCGTAGCAATGGAAAATGATGCGATGAAACCATCAAGAAACGACAATCTCATACTGCTTGTCATTGCGGTTGCCGTCATCGCGTTCCTCGTGGGAAGGGGACTGCGTGACGGTGGCGACGCCGTGACGCTGCCGGCAGGCGACACGATCGCCGGCGGCGGGGCGCGCGGTCACGGCTACTATGGCGGCAGCCTGCGGCAGGGCGAGTATTACGATGACGGCGGGCGGCGCGTGGAGCGTTTCTTCTTCGACCCGAACACGGCAGACAGCACGCAGTTGCTGAGGCTCGGGCTGCGTCCGTGGATGGTGCGCAACATATACAAGTACCGCTCGCGCGGCGGAGTGTTCCGCCGCCCGGAGGACTTCGCGCGCATCTATGGGCTGACCGCCGGGGAGTACAAGAGCATATCACCTTATATAAGAATCTCGGCGGACTACGGCCCGGCATCCGCACTCGTCGCGCCGACGGCGGGGCCGCGCCACGCGAGGGACTCGTTGCGCTATCCCGTGAAGCTTTCCCCGGGCGAGCATGTAGCGCTGAACACTGCCGACACTTCCGCGCTGAAACGCATCCCGGGGATAGGCAGCGGCTATGCGCGCGCCATAGTGAACTACCGCGACCGGCTCGGCGGATATGCCGACGTGAGACAGTTGCTCGACATTGACGGGCTGCCGGAAACCGCACTGCAGTATGTCGAACTGGGTGCCGCCGACCTGCGAGGGATCGACGTGAACCACCTCACGCTCAACCAGTTGAAACGCCATCCGTACATCAACTTCTATCAGGCACGCGCCATCGTGGAGCAACGCCGCCTGCACGGGCCGCTGCATTCCGCCGCAGATCTCAGGATGCTGCCCGATTTCTCGGCAGCCGATGTGAAACGACTGCTTCCGTATGTCAGGTTCTGATGTTTTTACGCTTGCCGAGGCTTGTTTTGGCGAATGATACAGAAAAAAAACGGCCTTGTCGCAGATTTTTTCAAAAATATTCTTTGTTAACAGAGAAAATTGTTATCTTTGCAAGCGCAATTAATAGTAATTACAAGAATCATCGTGGTATGATTTGTGAAACGTATAATTTGTTGGCAATATTAGATATCATTGATAATAGTTAATAGTTTTTTAGAACATTGTTCGTTTTTTAGGTTTCTGTCTTGAGACAATCTCGTGAGAGCGACATCGATGGACGAACTTTTATAGAAAAGAGGCTTAAGGAATGGAACGAAAAATTTGCCCGAAATCCGTGAGGACTGCGGGCAAATTCTGTTTTTGTCATTACTCCTTGGCTTGTCAGTTCCTTTTTCCCACTATTTGCCTTGCCCGTAAATGAATGATTTCGTCACCATCCCGTCGTATGTGTTTATGCCGATTGTTATCTCGTCGCCCGCTGCCGGCGCCACAGGCAGGCGGTAGTCGGCTATGCAGAGGAACAGTTCCGCGCTGTAGTATTCCGGCACTCCGTTCTGGCGGTGCAGCAGTTTGAGGTAGAAGCGCCTCTGCCCGCCGTCGCCAGTCGTAATGCTGTCGCACATCAGGCCAATCTCCTGTTTCTTGTCCAGGCCGTCTTTGCTGCCCGTCTTTATGGCGAGGCCGAGGTTGACGTAGCGTCCTCTCCGGCTCGCCCACGCGCTGCGCAGCATCACGGGGTCGACGGCTGGTTTTTTCACCGCATTCTTCCCGTGAATCTTCGGCACGGCAATGCCCATTGTGAACAGCGGCTTCACTTCGTTTCCCGTTTCCGGCACGTTGTAGTATATCAATGCCCGGTATAGCGAGTCGGGTGTGGTGGCCCATTCCGTCTTTGGTCTCGGTGACAGCACGAGCGAGTCGCCGTCGTCGGTGACGGCGCAGAACAACTCCCCCGAGGCGTTTGTGCGCGCCTCTGCGAAGTCGGCTCTCATGTTGCTGTACTTACCGTCGCCTGTGGTGTATGTCTCGGAGGTGCAAGCCGTCAGCAGCGGCAGTGCGAGGACAGTGATTGCCAGGAGTGTTTTTCTTGTGCTCATCTTCTATGTGTGTTATGGCTCTTGTGGAATGTTTCCCGCGTGTTCCCCTTCCGTGCGGCGGCATGTCATTGCTGTGCCGCGATGTGGTTGCGCAGCGGGTTGGCATACATTGTCAGTATGCACTTGCGCAGGTACGCCATGTCCGCGTTGGGCAGCTCTATCTTTGCGAGTTGCCCCCTCAGGTAATCCTCGAAGAAGCCGCGTTCGTCCTGTGTGTATCCGCCGCCTGCTGCCGTGGTGTTGTCGCCGAGCAAGTCGGCTGCGATGATGTTGGCGGGGAAGATGCGGTAGTTGCGGTGTATCTCGCGGTCAATGTGTGCAGCCACGGTGCTGAATAGTTCCGCCTTCGGCGTGTTCTCGGGCAGCTGTCCGAGGAATCCGTCGATGCACGGTGCGCAGTGGTAGTGGATGCGTCCCTTGAAGCCCGTTATTCCGGTGCGCATGCTCTCTATGTCGTCGTTTTTCCCCTTGCTCCACCCGGGGTTGTCGCGCCTCAGCTGGAACTCGCGCGCCTTGAGGAAGTCGCATGGGTCGAACTCGTAGCTTATCGCCAGCGGCACTATGTGCAGTTGCCGCAGCCGCTCGATGGGTGTGCCGGTCCCTCCCATGGCCATCATCTTCAGTATTGCCGGCTGCGTGCGGTCGTCGCTGTCCTTTGCCCTGCCTTCGCGCTGCGCGATCCACACGTTGTCGTTCTTCTCGCTTATCACATAGTGCATGTATTCCGCCAGCCGCTTGCTTGCCGTGAGCATCTCGCGCGGCTGCAGCGAGCGTTCCACTATGAACGACTTGTTGATGCGCACGAGGTCCCTCACCCACGGCAGCGAGAGCAGGTTGTCGCCGATGGCTATCTCGCACGTCGTCTTGAAGCCGGCGTCCACCAGCAGTTTGTCGAGCAGTGCCGAGTCCAGCACTATGTCGCGGTGGTTGCTCACGAAGGTATACCGTCCGTTGGTGTCAACGGCCGAGGCGTCGAAGTCAATTCCCCGGCTCGCCTTCGCCAGCAGCCGCTCGAGGAAGTCGTAGCAGAACGCCATCTGGAAGTCGAGGCTCGTCTTGCACGCCCTCATCTTCTTCTCGACCGTCGCGAACGGCACTTGCGGGTAAAGCATTGCGATGACGGCCCGGAACTGCGGGTCGGCGGTAAGTCGGTCGTATGCAGCCGGCAGTTCGTCTGGTTCGAACGGGCGTATTGCGTCAAAGTCGGATAGGTTCATTTGTCTTTTCTTTTTCCGGGCATTGTGTTTTCCCCGGGCGTTAGCAATGTCATTTGAACTGGTTCTCCACAATCTCTGTGAGAACGTCGGTGATGTTCAGCCCGGCGGCCCTCACCTGCTGCGGTATGAAGCTTGTCGCGGTCATCCCCGGCGTGGTGTTCACCTCGAGCATCGATATTTTCTGTTCCTTGCTGATGATGTAGTCGATGCGGATTATGCCGTTGCAGCGCAGTATGTCGTAGATTTGGCTTGTCAGTTCCGCCACGCGCCTGGCTGTTTCCTCCGGGATGCGTGCCGGCGTTATCTCCTGCACCTGCCCGTTGTACTTCGCGTCGTAGTCGAAGAACTCGTTGGATGTCACCACCTCTGTCGCCGGGAGCACGACGCTCTTCTCCCTTGTCTTGTAGCATCCGATGGAAATCTCCGTGCCTTCGAGCATACTCTCCACCATCACGTCCTCGCACGTCATCAGGGCTTTCTGTATCGCCGGGCCAAGTTGGTCCTTGTTCTTCACCTTTGACACGCCGAACGACGATCCGTCGGCGGCGGGCTTGACGAAGCACGGCATGCCTATCGTCTTCTCTATCTCGTCGTCGGACACGATTTCCTCGTAGCCCTTCCTTATCAGCATCGACTCCGCCACGCTCACGCCGTAGCTGCGCAGGTACTGGTTGAGCACGAACTTGTCGAATGTCATTGCCTCGACCAGCACGCCGCTCGTGGAGTAGGGCAGGTGTATCAGTTCGAAATATCCTTGCAGTATGCCGTTCTCGCCCGGTGTCCCGTGAATTGTTATGTATGCGTAGTCGAACATCACGAGTTGCCCGTTCTCCTTGAACGAGAAATCGTTGCGGTCAATCTGCGTGCGTGTCCCGTCATTCAGGTTGACATGCCAGTCGAGCCCCCTCATGTCCACTATCCACACGTTGTAGCGCTCTTTGTCGAAGAAAGAGTATAGTCCCTGCGCCGACCTCATCGACACTGCATATTCAGATGAGTCGCCGCCGCAGACTATGGCTATGTTTCTTTTAAGGTTTTTCATTCCTAATGTTTTGTTATCTCGATCCTTTTTTTTACTGTGTTTGATGTCCCGCGCGCGCCCGCCATTTGTCAATGAGTTGCTGCATGTCATGCGGCAGCGTGCTGCTGAAGTCCATCTGCCTGCCTGTCGCCGGGTGCCTGAAGCCGAGTGTGCGTGCGTGCAGCGCCTGCCGTGGGCATAGGGCCATGCAGTTGCGTATGTAGGCCCTGTATGCTGCGGTCCGCTCCCCCCTCAGTATCTCGCAGCCGCCGTATCTCTCGTCGCCGAACAGCGGATGCCCTATGTGCTTCATGTGCGCGCGAATCTGGTGCGTGCGTCCCGTCTCGAGGATACATTCCACGAGCGTGGTGTAGCCGTATCGCTCCATCACGCGGTAGTGTGTCACTGCATGTTTCCCTATGCCGGAGTCCACGGGGAATACATCCATCCGCAGCCGGTCTCTCCTGTCGCGCCCGATGTTGCCCGTTATCGTTCCCCCGTCGTCTGCGAGGTTGCCCCACACGAGGGCGTTGTACGAGCGGTGCGTCGTCTTGTTGAAGAACTGCGCGCCGAGGTCGCTTTTCGCCTCCGGCGTCTTTGCCACCACGAGCAGCCCGCTGGTGTCCTTGTCGATGCGGTGAACCAGTCCCACCTCCGGGTCGTTTGGGTCGTAGTCCGGTATGTTGCGCATGTGCCATGCCACGGCGTTGACGAGTGTGCCGTGGTAGTTTCCGCATCCCGGGTGCACCACCATCCCTGCCGGCTTGTTTACCACCAGCAGGCATTCGTCCTCATACACTATGTCGAGCGGTATGTCCTCTGCCTCTATGGCGTCGTCGTGCCTCGGGCGGTTCAGCATGAGTGTCACCACGTCGCCCGGCCTCACCTTGTGGTTGCTTTTCACCGGACGGTCGTTGACGTGTATGAAGCCGGCCTCCGCCGCCTTCTGTAACCTGTTCCGGCTGCTGTGCTGCATTCTCTCGGTGAGGAACTTGTCTATTCGCACGGGCGTCAGCCCCGCTTCCGCCACTATGCGGAAGTGCTCGTAGAGCGTGCCGTCCTGCTCCTCGTCGTCTGCCGCCGCCTCGCCGCCGTCAGCGGTGAAGTCCGCAGTGATGTTGTCGCCAGCCGTTTCCTCTGGCTCCGCCATATACTCAGGTCCTCTATTCATCCGGGATTGAAATCTCTTTGAACTCGTCTTTGCCGCCGCCCGTGGCGTGCGGTTCTTTGCCGTGGTCTATCTCGCCGTTGTTGATGTATGAGGAGTCCTTCGTGTCGTATTCGTAGTTGTAGTCATAGTACGAGTCGTCAACCATCACCTCGTCGTTCTCGTCGCGCATCCCGTCGCCCACCTGTATTATCAGTATGTCGTCGACGGACACCCGCTGGCCGTTTGTCAGGCTCTTGCCCTTGCACCTCACGCCGTACACCCAGTCGCGCTCGCCCGGCACATACATCGGGTCGCCCACCTTGAATCCCATCGAGACGAGTTTCGCCCTTGCCGCGCGGTATGAGCTGTTGTCTATTATGTCCGGCAGCGACAGCATCGGCGTGTCGGAGTTCATAACGAGATATACGACGTGTCCCGACTTGACGATTTTCCCGGCGGCCGGTGTCTGTTCGAGTATGCAGTCCGGCGGCAGGCTCTTGACATACCCCGAGTCGCTCACCACCACGGTCAGCCCCGCGCCCTCGAGGATGTGCTCGGCGTCGGCGAACGACTTGTGTGTCACGTCAGGGATGGCGATTTTCTCACCGTGGTGCGTGTAGAGGTCGAGGCCGTAGCGCGCTCCTAACGCGACAAGCACCACCACGGCAGCCATCGCGGAGAGGTTTCCCCAAAGGTAGCGGCTGAATATCTTTTTGAAAAACGTTGATACCTCCATTTGAATGTATTTCGAGAGCAAAGGTAGAAAATAAAGACGAAAGTAACAAATTATTCAAAAAAAAACAGGAAGGTGCAGCATAATAATGCCTGCACGCAGAGTCAACCAGCAAGTGCAAAATTACGAGACTTGTTTGAAGAATTCGCACTTTGGTGTAGAAAAGTTTAATTTTTCCCTCGGTCTTTCGTTCAATTTCTTTTGTATCGACATAA